>JANOHG010000647.1:0-2407 GCA_031406375.1 Archangiaceae bacterium
CCGCACCTGCTCGACCTGCGCGCCCCGGTTCTTGATTCGCACCCAGATCGCGCCGGTCAGCTCTCCATTCTTCGCCACTTTCAGCGGCTTCTTCACCTCGACTTCGACACTGACGTCCGAGGCAGACAGCAAGACGATCGCAGCAAGGGTGAGCATGCCTCAACACTGCCGCACGTCCGCGAGCCGCTGCAAGCCGCGCGCATCGCGCGGCAAACCCGGGGGTCCCCAACCCTCACAGCGATCAGCCGGTTGATTCTAAGAGCCCATCGGTCTATCGCTGGGTTTCGTCTCAAGTGACATTGGTTCACCTTTGGGCAGGTGGCGAAACTGGCAGACGCGCGAGACTTAGGATCTCGTGTCGAAAGACGTAAGGGTTCGACTCCCTTCCTGCCCATCTCAGTAAGGCCTCGGTTCTCTCGGAATCGGGGTTCTGAGCCTGTCTGCGCCAAGCTAACGGACAGACAGCTCGATGACGACGTCGCTTGGTCCACGAGCGATGCAGCGCGTTCCTCCATCGGACGTGATGACCTCGTATTGGTGCCGCACCTGCCCGGGGGCGAATCCCAGTCGCTCAAAGGCAGGGTCCTTCGGGAACTCGACGGGCTCCTTCGGGATGACGGGCGGTTGAGGTCCCGCGGTGAGCCATTCACCTTGGGCGCGATGATGCTCAACGACGCCAGCACACAGCGCGCGAAGCCCGGCGCGCACTTCAAGGTCGTCGCCAAGCTGGCGTTCCCGGCTAACAGCCCGAATCAACAGCAGGCCGCCGACCGCGAAGGCCGAAACACCGATTGCCCACGTCACTGATCTGCGTCGCACGCTCGAAATCTACCCCACCCGGTTGATTGTTTCGCCCCTCGTGGTGCATAGAGCGCGGCCGCCAAGAAAAACACCAAGGGTCCTGAAAAGGCGCTCGAAGCACGCGGATAGGCACGGGCGACATGACAGAGGACACAGTGGGCTTCGGGTGGCGACTACAGGTCATTCTCTTACTGGCGATGGCGGCACCTGTGCTCGCGGCGCCGCCCCACGTAGTGGTGCTTCACCACGATGGCTCGAGCTACAACCGCGACGTAGCCGGGCAGCCGAACGTCGTTCCGCGCCAAGCAGCCGCCAAAGCATTCTTCGCGAGCCACACAGACAGCTACGACTTCGTCGTCGCCTTTCCCACGTTTCCAACGAATCTCGGGGCGGGAGTGGTTGGGCTCCACTCGGGGGTGCGAAACTCAGTGACCGGCGTTGGTAGGCCCGTCTTTGACAACGGCGCCCTGTACGGCAGCTCGGCTCGCCTTCTGGGTTACCTCGACATCGGGGCTTTGGTTCCAGGCGCCGGAATGTCTGTCGACGACGCAGTGGGAGTGATTGCCCACGAAGTATTGCACCAATGGGCGGCTCACCCAACATTCAAAGATGCTCGAACCGCGAGCATCCGCAAGGACTTGTTGGGCCAAGAGGGCGCGCACTGGAGCTTCTTTCTCGACTCAGATGGCTCAGTTCTCTATGGCAGCGATTGGAAGGACAACGGCAACGGCACCTTCACTGCTGTTGCGTCGCGAAAGCGCTACTCGTCGCTCGACCTCTATTTGATGGGCTTCACCTCAGAACTCGAGGTCGGCCCGATGACGCTGTTGCATCCCACGGGTTCCGGCCACGTCGCTCAGGACGTTCCTCCTGCCGATGGCACGGTCATCGCTGCGACGTCGTCGACAGTTTCAATCACAGACATCGTCGCGTCTCTCGGTCGACGCAGCCCTTCTTCGTCGACCGCGCCTACCGAATTTCGCGCCGCCTTCGTGTTGTTGTTGGCTCCAGGTCAAACCCCAAGCGTAGCGCAACTGGCATTCGTCGAAGCGGCGCGGGTGAAGTTCGCCAACCAGTTCTTCTTCCTCAGCCAGGGACGTGGCGTGATGGACACGGGCTTGCTCGAGGTGGCTCCTGGAGCGGTGGCGAGCAACCCCGGCGTCGTCAGCGGCCTCAATGCGCTGTTTGCGCTCCAGAAGCCGACGGGTGAATGGGAAGACGACCCGCGGACCGCGTTGCGCGACACTCAGGCAGCACTCGAGGCCGTCAGCCTCTTCACGACGGACCTAAGGGCTGCGCCTGCGCGAACGTCGGCGGGCGCATTCCTCGAGACCGCTGCGCTAGATGGCACCGACGCCACCAGTCGGCGGATTCTAGGATTGCTCGCGGCGGGCAAGCCGCTGGGGGCGGCTCTCGACGGCTTCAAGCAACTCGATGACGGCGTGCGCATGGGCTCCTGCTTAATATCGGCGCCGGCGCCGTGTTCGCTCCGGTGAAGCCGCAGAAGCCCGGCTACGCGATCGCCGCCAAGGAAGCCGGCGATACCGGCCAAGCCGGCGCCTCCAAGGAGCCGGAACAGCCGATCGAAGCGCTGATGGCCAGCGCG
>JANOHG010000650.1:0-13886 GCA_031406375.1 Archangiaceae bacterium
CCGGTGCCGCCGAACTCGACCCCGACGTACCGGGGGTTGCCTTTGCAGATCGCCGCCTTCGCGAACGGCTGTTCGCCGTTGGAGGACTGGCAGTCGCGACGGCGCTCGGGTTCTTGTTGCTGGCCTCAGGCGAAGAAAAGGCGCCGACTGCGGTGGCCCCGGCACAGATGAGCAGGCCGGTCGCTCCGAAGCCGCCGCCACCACCACCACCGCCGCCGGTCAAAGCCCCGCGCCCGGCTGTACCGTCGCAGGGTGAAGTCGTGACGGTGGCGAAGCCGAAGGTGCTGCCGCCGTTCGCGCTGACGGCGCCTTTCGAGGCGCACGTCGGCCTCAAGGTTCCGATCGCCGCCAACGGCTGTGATCCGGTGGGCGCGACGCTCGAGGTGATGCAGATCAGCGCTGCGCCCGGTGCTCCCGCCACGCTGACGCTGACCTCGGCGCTCGAAAACGCTGGCGCCGCCCGGGCCTGTTCCAACGTGTTCGTCGAGGTGGTCGATCAGAACGGAGCGCATGACCCGGCACGCGCCACCCTGCTGTCCAACCCGAAGGAAGGGACAACCGCGCGAACGCGAACGCGGTTCACCCTGCCCGCCAACAACAAGAAGGTGCAGCTGCGCGTCGGCCCTCAAGCCCGGCCGTACGCAGTGTTCGACGTGGATTTGATGAACGGAACTGTGATCAAGCGGTGACCCAGGTGCGACTTTGCACCGACTCGCACAATTCTCACTTCCGCTGCTGGTACCGAATAGAGATTCGCGACGATTTCGAGCCATGACAACCGCATTAGGCCACGCGATGCTCTCGCATCACGGCACCGGTCTTCAATGAGAGAACCGCCACGCGCCCACAACCATCAAACACGACAAGCCGTTCTCCCTGTATCCGAACTCCGACGTTCCGCAGAGAACCTTCGAGCCCGATTCGAGCTCGCTCTTGGAGCCCTGGCGAATCGATCACATGAATCATTGTTCCCTCTTGCTCAACCACGCGAACGACGATCCAGCTGTCCGTGACGTAGGGCGCCTCAGGAAGCGACGCTGTCGCGATGGGCAAGGTCTTCCAAGCACCATGAAGGTGAATCCGAGCGCTGGTCGATTGCTCTGGTTGACCTTGCCAGCCAACGAACGTGCCGCTCGGCGAGATGGCTCCAACCAAGAAAGGGACCTCGTCCTTTTCGATCACCTTGCGATGCCGCAGCGTGAGAGACGGCAGCTCGAACGTCCACACTTCGCTGCTGGGACCAGGTCGGGCAAACCAAGCACTGGCTGTCTTGTCGTCACGCCGAATCGACGACACTGAGGTGCCCCGCTCATCTACCTTCCATAACTGTTCCCAGCGGGCGGAGATCGCGTCGATGGCGTAGAGAGTGTCCCCGCGCGATACGAACCAGGTCGAGCCGTCGAAATCAGATGCGAATTGATCGAAACGCGCATCGCACCACGGCTGTACCCGCTTGCTGATGAGATCCAGGCGGCTCACTCGAAACGTTTCCCCTCGAGGAGCCAAGAGGATGGCACGATCGCCCAGATCCGAGATGACAATCCTGCTGGTTGGCTCCGAGAACCGCGCGATTACCTTCCCATCTCGCGAGATAAGCCAAACGCCGAGCTCACCCAGAGCCACCAGCATTCGCCCATCTGGTAGCTCGGCAGCGTCCAATATTGAAATCGCTCCCTTGTCGCCGGCGAGCCGACGAACCTCGACGGGCTTCGTCATCGAACGCAGTGGCGCAGGCCCATGTACCTCTCGCCCGTCGATCGTCGGTGGCTCAAACAGCTGAAACACGAGCGGGCTTGGTTGGGAGGAACGCAGTCCTTTCCCTTCTACGCGCGCAACCACAATGCCGATGTTGTCGGGAGCCCCGGCCTTACGAGCCATCGCGAGCAGGGCATTGCACGCCACCTGTGGGTTCGGACGTTCGAGAAGGGTCTTGCGGATGGCCTCGTCGTTGACGATCGACGACAACCCGCCCGTGCAGAGGAGAATGACATCGCCTTCCTGAAGCTCGACACGCGAAAGATCGACGCTGACTTGCTCTGCTGTTCCGAGGGACCGCGTAATGACATGCTGGTGAGGAAACTCTTCCATCTCTTTCTGGGTCAGCGTCTTCCCTTGGGCGACCGACGAGGCAAGGTAGTCATTGAGAAGAGAATGGTCGCGCGTCACCTGCACCAGCTTCTCGCCCCGAAGGACATAGCCGCGGGTACGGCCCACCTGCCCGAGGAAAAGAGTGCTTCCGGAAAAACTCGCCACCGTGGCGCCGCACGTCATTCCACGGTGGGTGGCGGCGGCGTCTTGAAAGATCTTCTGGCTGGCCTGTTCCAATGAAACCGCAAGACACCGAGCCCATTGTCCCGGGTCGGATCCTGATGCAGCGAACTCGCTCCGTAGCCAGTCCGCAACAATCTGGGCTGCCATCGAACTCGCAACATCGCCCGCAGGATCATCCTCCCAACCGCTGTCACCGTCGAACACCCCGAGAACGACACCTTTGGCAGCTGCATCGCCATCAACATGCATATTCTTCTGCGGACTACCGGGCGCGTTGAGCAGGGTCGCGATGCACGCGTCTTCGTTCTTCGAGCGCTTCTTCCCTTTGTCGGTGCATGCAAACGCGCGCACGTGGATTCGCCCGCGCGGGCGGACTCGCCTGTTCTGTGACACTGAAGCCCTGACGTCAGCACGGAACACCGCGTCGCCGCTGGCATCGAGCAACCTGTGAACAAGGCGATCGACTTCCTTGTCTTCGGCGCTCCGAAGAAGCGTTCTGGCAGCCGCTTTGGCTAGAACGCGCGTCTCATCGGTCATCTCCCCTGTGAGCAGCTCCTGTCCGAACGCTTGCCCTACCGCAAGGAAGTCTTCACCCTCATCCCGCAGCAGCTTGAGCGATTGATTTCGCAGGTCCGAGAACTTTCCCGGAAGCAGTCGGACCTTTCGCGCGAGCATCCGTGCTCCGGTCGGCCCACCGATTTCTATGGCTCGCTCAAGCCAGGCGAGGGCCAGGTTTCGAGCGGTCTCGATAGGCCAGACCGCGTCGACCGCCGCCGCATACGCGCCGCCCGAGGCCAAGGAATCTGCCCAAAGCAACCGAAGTGCCCTTCCTTCATCCTTGTGCGAACTTTCGAGCCGAACCACTGCATCTGCAAACGCTCCTGTTCTCCGCGCAACCGCGATAGCGCGCCCTCGGTCGCCGGCGAGGAACCATTGCCGTATCACCAACCCTGGGGGCAGATGACGCGCTTCCGCGACTTCCGCAGCCAGCCTCAACCGCCCGTGCCGCTCGAGAAACGAGACCGCTTCTTCGTTCGCGTTCAAGAGTTCAGCGAGAACGAACGCCGCTTTTTCGATGTCTCCGCGTGCAGTCAAACGTTCGAACGCCCGCCGATAACGCTGGCGGAGTTCTTCGAATAAATCGCCCCCTAAGCTCAACGACGTGGCCGCAGGACCACGGTTGGGGACGATGGAAAGGTCCGTTCGTGCAAAGGGGACGCTCAGAGCAGCGGGCCGAAGTGCGGACTCAAGTTCTGCGCTCAGAGGAATCGCGTGACGAAGAGCGTTGTCCAGGTCGTTTTCATCGAACATCTCGAGCATCCGCCCGAGGTACTCCGCGTGCCGACGACCGACGAGGCGACCAAGTTTCGACGACAACAAAGCTCGTGCAGCGAAATGCTTGAATGCCGCTCGAGTTCTCGACAGCCACGACCCGTTCTTGATCTCTGGGCTCGGAACGACGGCCAATGCTCGGCTTTGGGAAGAGCCCGCTCTTCCCACCTTCGTTCGTCTCCTCAACGCGGCAACGATGAACTGCGACAGCCCGCCCATTGCCCGCCCCAGCCAAGACAATCCAACGGGCGCGGCACCTGCTTGGGCACTGCCTTCCGACCCGCGACGAATGAGCGACTGTACAATCTCCACCGCTTCCTGCTTCAGGGCCGCGACCCCCAAAGGCAGACGAACGTCGGCAGCGACCGCCATGAACTGGGCCCGCGGCTCGGAAATGACTCCTCCAAGCGGTCGCAGGTTATCGACGATGAGAAACTCCGACGCATCAACCCAGACTGAAATGTCTTCGCGAACTTCGTCGTCAAGTCTGGTCGCGGAGGCGAAGCCTCCAGCCGCAAGCACAACCGCTTCCCCAAACGGTTCGAGAATGGTCCGCTCGTCGCGATCGAGAGGAGCTGACGACAGCAGCCACCCGTAGCGAACAAGCGGAGCCCCGACAGACCCCGCGCAGTCGAATCGCACTGCCTCACGAAATCGGAGGATCAAAAATGGACCGACACGAAAACCGTCAATCCCCAGCGGGGACAGTTGCAGCAGTCGACCACGGGCCTCCTGTTCGGGGATCAGTCGGGTATCAATGGCCAACCCCGACGCAAGCACGGACCCGCGGTGAGCTGTTCGCCTTGGCTGCACTGTCGTCACGGCGCGCCCTCCAGAGCGAGGCGAAGAACCATCGCGCTGCTGGTGCAGGAGTACACGCCGAGCTCACCCGCCTGGGTGACGTACGCAATCTCTCGGCCGGCATCGCTGGCAGCCGCCACGGTGATGGGAGCCGCTGTGGTTAGGAGCGTTTCTGAACGGCTGGGGTGGATGAGCTCTATTCGGGTTCGACTCTCATTGACCGCGACGAGGAAAGGTTCGGCCTTTGGATAACCTCGCTCAAGAATGCCAACCACCGAATGGGTTCGCGGAACATCTACCATCACCGCTTGCTGCTGATGGACGATGACCCACGATGCTTCCGACGCCGAATAGGCAATCAAGTCGGCAAGCCCGAGCGCACCAAAATAGAACCGAAGCACACGCGGCATGCCAGGAAGCTCGATGCTTGATGGCGTGATTTCTAGATCACCTGTCTTGGCTGCCCTTGCCCACATGACGCGCGGAACACCGTCACGAAGTCCCAAATAGGCCAACCCGTCGCGCAGCGCTTTTGAGCCCACCTCGAACGCCTGTTCCCTGATTGCAAGCTGGCCATTTCTAAGTTCGACGAGGTTGCCCTTGGCATCGATGAAACAGAAATGCTGCGGGCCAGGCACCCCGAGGGGTAGCAACGGAACATCGGCAGCGACCTTGGGCGACGGATAATCGGTGGCAAAATATCGCTCGGTTCGCGTGGCTGTTCCGCCACGCTTTGAAAGCACATGAACCGCGACCTCGTTCTCGTGCTGAGTTGCGACAAGGGTGCGCTTCTTCGATGATGACTGGCCAACAGCGATGACCAGATGCCCTTTCGGTGGCGCGAATGCGGCCGAAGGGCCAGGCGGCGCATGTGGCGAGTTCGGAATGCTGTACGTCAGCAGAGCCCTGTTCACAGCGCGGACATAGAGCCTTCGGCCATCTGGAGAAAACACGAGGCTCGAGTGGATGTCGATCTGAGCACGCGTTGCCTGTCGAGGGGCGACGGCGGCGGCAAAAGGGTCGCGCAGCAACTGAACTGCGGGGCGTCCAGGTGGGATCTCAAGAGTTGCCTCTCGAAGACGCGTGCGCCCCGCAGACGCCGCAGCCACTCGAATGCGCTGGGGAGGACCCGGTTCCAAAACATCCGATACGGTGAGCGCTGACGCTCGGTATTTTTGGGCGGGGTCGACAAGTCCCTCGGCTCCTACGAACCAAAGCTCCGACGCTGTGGCGATGTCGGTCGAGCTCATCCAACGATCGATGTCCTCGTTCGACACCGGACGCGCACACCGGCCCTTAAGCAGGTCGAGAACCGAAGCTTCTGTAACGGACCTGCGCAAGGTGACGCTGGAGTCTTGAAAAATGCCCCACTCGAGGAGCGCCCCGTTTTGCTCAGCCCGCTGCGCCAAAACAATGAGGGCGGCCAGATGTGCGATTCGGGGTGCGCCGAGCTGGTCGACGCCCGTGTCAAACAGTGCGACGGATCGCTTCGCCGAGGCCTCCTGCCGATATGCCCGCTGCAGGAACGAATGCTCTCCAGACACCACCCGCCTGATAAACTCATCAGGAAGTTCCTCGAGCACCAGCCATTCTGTGACGAGAAGACGATCGTATGAGCCTCGCCTGCCGATGCCGTCATACCCATCGGGTGTGCCCTCACCCGCCTGATCGAGCTGCCAACCTCCGACGAGATTTGAGAGTCGAGCAATAAATGGCCCGAGAAAGAGGGCAATGTCTTCCGGGAAGAGCGCCAGTCGAGAAGCCCACGGCGAAAGATGGCGCGGCAGCTTGATCACCGCTGCGCCCCCAGCCAGGTTTCGAGGTGACCGCGTTCAATTGGCCGAGCTTCGGCCACAGAAATCAGCAGAGCAGGAGAAACGAGCACCGCCCAAGGGCTCGCGAGCGTCGAAGCGTGACGAGCGATCGCACGCTCAAAAACGTCGGTCGCAACGACGGGTCGAAGCATCGCCGGGATCAGCAGTCGTGGCGCGACTGGATCGCGTCCCAGGTACTCAACGCCATCGACCCAGGGCAACGATTCAGTCCGACCGAGCACGAGGAGCAGGTCATTGCCAACGAGGCCTCTCAACCCGAGGAGCTGATCATCGGTCAGGCGTAGAAGGCGCTCCGCGAGCGCACGAGCCACAGGCCCCAGACCGACTACTGCAAGTGGATCGAGAATGTCGCTGCGCGGCGAGAACGCGATACCAACCCTTGTCATTCGGTCAGTTCGGTCTGGCTGCCGAGCCAGGCGTCAAAGAATCAACGATCTGCGTCCGCAGTGCCGCAAGGTCCGGAGGCAACGCATCGCGTGAAAAGGAGGCGTCTATTTCACGGGCAATTCCCTCAAGCCGCAATCGCCAAGCGTCCTTCTTGGCGTCGTCTTTCGGAGCCTCTCGCATGATGGCGTTTCCCTCTCTGAGGATTCGCGCGGCGCGTGCTCGCGGCCCAAGCGAGCCTTCTGCCGGGGCGGAAAGCAAAATCCCATTCTCAGAAGCCGCAAGGAATTCCCTCAGCACGTCTCGGCCCAGGTGCTGTGCCTGCTCGGTCGGTAGCGCAAACACCATCGGCCAGAGATCCGCTTCGGTTGGCTGCGTTCGACCAGCAAGAACGGCCGCACTCGCAATCAGACGCTGCATCCGCACCACTCGCCGGTCGGAGAGTTCGATTCCAGCGCCCCTGAGAAGCCTCACGCCCTGGGCAATCGCAGGGCGCAGGGTGGAAAGGTCCATGTCCAGCGCCGCGGCCGCAAGCGTGTCGAGATGAGCCATGGAAGAGAGCGCCGCATCTTGACCCCGACCGAGCGACCACCCAGAGGAGAGGAGCTCTTCCAAAGCTGAATCCCCGATAGGCTCGACGAAGGCACGAACAAGGAACCGGTCGGCAAAGGCGGCCAGCTGTTCGTCTTCGGGTATGCGATTGGACGCACCGACACAGATCCGGAGCGGACAGCTCGTATTCGTGTGTCCTCTGCGAAAAGTACGTTCGTTGAGAATGCCGAGCAGGGTGTTCAAGATGGCGGTAGAGCCGAGAAAAACCTCATCGAGAAATGCGATCTCTGCATCCGGAAGCATCCCGACTGTTTCGGTCTCGACGATGCCCTCTTTCAACTTGCGAAGATTCACTGGCCCAAAGATCTCAGTGGGCTCGGTGAATCTCCCCACCAAGTACTCGAAATAGCGACCACCCAGGCGGCGTGCGATTCGTCGCACTGCTTCGCTCTTGGCAGTCCCCGGAGGACCTACGACGAGGAGGTGCTCACGCGCCACGGCACAAAGGACGACGAGCTCCACCAAACTCTCGCGCTGGACGAGCCCTCGACATGCCTCGGCAACCGCGAGACGAACACTTTCTGATGCTGATTTTAGGCTTGACATCTTCCCACCGCGTCTATCACGAAAGCCCTTCGAAGAGAGCCACTTCTTCCCAGGGAACTGACCGACGCGGAGCTCGGCCTACATCGCGGCAGCCGGCTCCTCGACAGCGGGGCTGGCACCGGACGTGCGGCAGCTTGAAGGCGAATGGATGGTGGGACGGTTGAGCTCGCGACACAGCTGCACGGGCTGAGGCTTTTTTGGAAATCAGAATTATCCGATGTAGTGATTGACCGGACCCAGCCGCCGCCTTTGCTAGTCTTCTGACGGTGCTGAGCCTCTTTCTGGCAGTGATCACAATGCAAACACCCATCCACCTTCGCGTTGATCTCGACTTTGCGCTGATGCGGCCGACCGGACGAACGCCCAACACCATGTCGAAGGTCTGGTTCTTCGAATTGCCGAAGGCTCGGGGGGACGAGAAGTCGATGAACGAGCTGCTTCATCGAATCTTCTTCGACGCCAACGTCAGGCTTCGCACCCGCGAGCCGAACGACACCGCATACCTGACACTTGTGACGTTCAAGACCCGTCCGCTCGACGAGAACGCGCTGCTTGACCTGGGACGGCAAGTCGACGGCGCCGTTCCCCTGGCACGAGGCGCATACCAAGATTGTCTGGGAGCCCGGTGCGTGCTTCATCGTCGACGCAACGGGCCGCTACGACACGATGGCCGCGCTGGACTTCACCGAGTTGCTGATGAACCGCCTGGTCGAGAGCAAGAAGCTCGATGAGGCGATGTGGATCTTGTTCTTCGACCGGTATTTTCCCCTGCCTCCACAAGGCAAGAGCCTCTGTGCTGAGCGAGCGAGCCGATTCAAGAATCTCGTGGTCGTTCGCGAAGGCGGTGCCTGGCGCAAGAAGCCGGGCGCCGAGCCCATTGCTTCGGGTCCAATCGACGGTGCGCTCGGCAAATAGCTGAAGCCCAACGGGCGCACAAACCAGACTCTTCCCGAGCGGCTGTGGGTGTGAGTCAATGCCCGATAAACGCAATGTCGTGACAAGTGAGTCCCAAGCCGGTCTCCCCGGCGAAACCGCCAAGCACCGCCCTTTTCGTTCACCGAGGCTTGAGCCAGCGCTGCAGCTTTGTGCCCAAGCCCGGAAGGCGGCGCTCGAGCTTACGTCCGAGAAGGTCACCCCACCCTTCGTCGTTGATGAGGCTCAGCGGGCCGATCGCGCGCAGCGGCCGGGTGCGCATCGCCGCACTCAGCGCGTGGGCATCGAAAGGGGTGCGTTCGGTCGGGCGCTCGACCGAGGCAGGGCCATTGGCGGTCGCGACGGGGAAGAGCGCCGCGAGCCGGGCGATAAAAAGCGGCTCGGCTTCGGCAACACCTTCAGCGAAGGCGAGCGGAAACGGACCTAGGCGATCGCGGTCGAGCAGCAGCGAACAGCGCGCGGTGATTCCTGCTGATAGCCAGGTGGCGAGGTGGAACCTGGTTCCCCCCAAACCGTCGGGTTGCGTCACGCCGGGCTGCTTAAACCGCGCGATGATCCACGCCGACGTGCTCTGCTCGAGCGAACCCACCAGTTGTCGGAAGTGAATGGGCTCGACGGTGTCGCCCGCTTCGAAGAAAGCGACGTACTGCCCCCGCGCACGCGCCAGCGCTTGGTTGGTGCGCACCGCGAAATCCGCCGACGCGACCGACAGCATCTGTGCCGCGAACGCACCTCGTTCGGCCTGACTGCGAATGATTGGTTCGGCTTGAACGACAAGGCCCGAGGTCGCGACCACCACCTGCATCGGGCGCTGCGGCTGGCGGCCGAGCGAGGCGAGCGTGCTCTGCAACGCAGGCAGCGCGTCAGTGGCCGAAACCACGACCGTGACCAATCCGGGCTCGCGCGGCACGTCGGGAATTCCGGCTTTCTTTCGGGCAACCAGCAACAGCCGTTCGGCGCCGGCATCCGGATTGAGCTGCTCGAGCAGTTGTCGCAGCTGCGCCTCAGCGTCGACGGCGAGACCCGTTGGTTGGTGCGGACCAATCACCACGTCGCGCGAGACGACCTCAAACCCCGCTGCGCGAAGCCACGAACGAACCTCCGGCTCGCTGAGCGCCTGTGGCGGTGGATGCCCGACCAGCGCTTGAAGCAGCGCGGAAGCAGACGCCGCGTTGGCGAACGAGAAGACGAGCTCGGCGTCGGGGGCCGCCTGCGCGAGCGCAGCGAAGTTCTCTGCCCCTTCGCCTGCGCGCGCGAAGCCGTCGAACGCGACCACCACCTGGGGCTCGAAGGCGGTGACCGCTGGCAGCGATTCAGGATCAGCAAGCACCTGGCAGCCATTGGCTTCGAGCGCGCGCAGCAGCGCATTATCCGAGCCGAGCAGCACCACCTTGCGCCTGGCCCCCACCCGTCGCGCGACCAGCGATCTCAGGTCGGCCGCCGTCTGGGGCATGGCGCTCACAGCGACTTTGTCTGCGCTGTACCGCCGACATCCAGCGACCAGGTGTGCGCGGGCCGCAAGAGTCCTGAGCCTGGAAGCTGCGCGGTCACGTTCAGCGCACACTTCACCGATTCGGTTGCCGCAGCGCTGGGGACGTGAACCGACGCGGTAATTTCGTACGCGCCCTCGCCGATGCCCAGCCGCAAGATCGACAGCCGTCCGGTTCCGACTTCCGAGCTGACGCCCCCATCGAAGGTGGTCGAGAACAGGGCAGCACCATCGCCCGTCGAGAGCTGAACCGTCACCGCCACCGGCCTGCCCGCTTCTCCCTTCCAGTCGACGACGACCTGCAGCCCCGCATCGGAGGCGATGGTGGTGACTTCGGACCCACCCGCGTCAAGCAAGCGAACCGATGCGATGCGACACCCCACCTCGGGCACCGCGGCCGCGACCGGCGTAGGCGGCAGCGCGATTCCCGGAGCCGAGAGCGCCGAGCTTCCTGTCTGCGCGGTCTGCTCTTCCGCCGCGAGCACCGCCTGCCGATAGGAATCGACGACCGCGGCCGGAGAGCCAAGCATGCGAATGACGCCACCGTCGATCCACGCGGCGAGGTCACACCACTTCGTCACCGTGCCCAGGTCGTGGGTCACGAGGACAATCGTTTTTCCCTTCTGTTTGAACTCGATCATCTTCGCGAACGACTTGCGCTGGAAGTGCTCGTCGCCGACCGCGAGGATCTCGTCGATGATCAAGATCTCGGGGTTGACGTGGGTCGCCACCGCGAAGGCGAGCCGCATGAACATCCCGCTGCTGTAGGTGCGCACCTGTTCGTCGATGAAATCGCCCAGCTCGGCGAAGGCGATGATCGCATCCATCTGGCTCTTCACTTCCGACCGCGTCATTCCGAGGATGATGCCGTTGATTAGAATGTTCTCGCGGCCGGTGAAGTCGGGGTGAAAACCCGCTCCGAGGTCGAGAAGCGCTGAGATTCTTCCGGTTGCCTCGAGCGTGCCTTCGGTCGGAGCGTAGATGCCGGTCAGCAGCTTGAGCAGCGTGCTTTTTCCAGACCCGTTGCGACCGACGATTCCAATCGTGGTGCCCTTAGGGACCACCAGATCAACGCCTTTGAGCGCTTCGATGAAGTTCCATGGCTCGAAGGCTTTTCGCCTTCCGGTCAGGATCCGCACCAGCTCGGTTTTGATCGTCGTGTACTCGCGCCGGATGACGCGCTTCTTGAAACGCTTCACCACCCCCTTGAGGACGAATGCGTTGCCGTCGTCAATCACACCAGCTCCGCGAATTCCTCACGACGGCGTTCAAAAACCCCCGAGCTGACCCACAAGATCAAAAGCGAGAAACCCGCCACGCCCGCGAGCGGCAACGGATCAGGCAACGCGTGCTCGTAGAAGATCGATCGATACGAGCTGATCAGCGCGGCCATCGGATTTCCGTACACCAACAACTGCCGGTACTCGAGATCCTTCACCGAGCTCAGCGGCCAGAGGATGGGAGTGAGAAAAAACATCATCTGGATCATATTCGTCACGATGTGCTGCAGATCTCGCAGCGCGACGTTGAAGGCCGACACCAGGTAGGTCAGCCCGAGAATGAGGATCGTCTGCAGCGTGACAAGTGGCAGGAAAAGCACCACGTGCCAGGTCGGCCACTCTCCGTAGAAGATGCCCAGGCCGATCAGCAGCGGCAGCGACAGCAGGTAGTTGAGCAGGTTTGTCGCAACCACCGTTGCGGGCAGCACCTGCGCCGGGAAGCGAACCTTGGTCAGCAGGTCTCTGCGATCCGAGACGCTGCTTGCGCCTGTTCCAATCGAGGTCGCGAAGAACAACCACGGAAGCAGCGCGGTGAAGAGGAAGTACGGGTACGCGGGCTGCCCCGACTTGAGCAGGTAACCAAACACCACTGCGTAAACCATCATGTTCAGCGTGGGGTTGAGGAAAGTCCACATGAAGCCGAGCACCGATGCGCGGTACCGGGCTTTCAGCTCGCGGCTGGTGAGGCTCCAGAGCAGTGCCCGGTATTGGTACAGCTCACGCAGACTGCGGAACATGGACACCTAAGCGAGCGCCTTCTTCAGCGCCGCAGCGACCTGTTCCTGCTGCGACGCGCTGAGCTCGGGGTAGATGGGCAACGAAATCATCTCGGCCGCTGCCTTCTCGGCCATCGGGAAAGCACCGACCTGATGCCCGTGGCCCGCGAAGGCGCCCTGCAGGTGGATCGGCACCGGGTAGTGAACGCCGACGCCGATGCCCTGTTCCTGCATCGACTTCATCACCGCGTCGCGGCGTCGCGCATCCACCTGCACTGCGTAGATGTGCCAGATGTGCTCGTTGCCCGGTACAGCGCGCGGCAGCTTGAGGTCCGCAAAGTCCTTCAGCAAGTCGTGGTAGCGCCCGGCGGCGGCGCGGCGCTGGGCGTTGTACTCGTTGAGCCGCTTGAGCTTTGAGCGCAGCACGACCGCCTGAAGGGTATCGAGCCGGCTGTTGAAGCCGACTTCGGGATGAAAGTATTTCACTTCGCTGCCGTAGTTGCGCAGCGCCCGCATCTTCTTCGCGGTCGCATCGTCGTTGGTGGTGATTGCACCCCCGTCACCGTACGCGCCGAGATTCTTACCCGGGTAGAAGCTGGTGCCGGCCGAGACGCCAAGCCCACCCGCCATCTTTCCGTTCTGCTTCGCCCCCTGCGCTTGCGCGGCATCCTCCATCACGATCAGCCCGTGGGTCTTCGCGAATTCGCAAATCTTGTCCATCGGAGCGACCTGCCCGAACAGGTGCACCGGAAAGATAGCCATCGTCTTCTTGCTCATCTGCGCGGCGCACGAATCGACGTCGATCAGGTGGTCCGCGTCGCAGTCGACGAACTTCACCCTGCAGCCCGCGCGCGCCACGCCCAGCGCGGTTGCGATGAAGCTGTTGGCAGGCACCAGCACTTCGTCGTCGGGGCCCAACCCCGCGGCGCGCACGCACAGCTCGAGCGCATCGGTGCCGTTGGCAACGGTGATGCAATGCTTCACGCCAAGGAACGCGGCGTACTCGGCCTCGAACTCCTTGACGTCGGGCCCGAGGATGAACGCGGTCTTGTCCATCACGCGGTCCCAACCTTCTTTGATTTCCTTCTCGAGCGGCAGCCAGTTCGCCTTTAAATCAACCAAGGGAATCATGTTCAGACCTTCTCCTCGCGGCCACCAGCGGCCAGCGAACGGGTAATTGCTTCGAGCGCGCGCACCACCCGGGTGCCAAGCGCTGCATCGGCCAAGGGGTGTTTCTTGTGTTCAACGCATTCGAGGAAGGCGTCGCATTCGGACTTCAACGGCTCACCGCCGGGGACCTTGGGAATCGTAATGTCGCCCTCGCGCACCGAAGCACGGAAGCTGGCGAACGTGTCGACGACGCCGCCGACTTTCTCTTCGGTCACGCCTTTGTCGTAGACCCGAATCGGCTCCTGCATGTTCATGTCGTCGAAGGTCAGCATCCGCCGATCGCCGACCACGGTAATGTCGCGACCTTTGCGTGGGTTGAGCCAGCTGGTTTTCAGGTTCACCAGCACATCGTTCGGGTATTTGAGAGTGGCGAACACCACGTCTTGCACCCCTGGGTTGATGTACGCGGCGCCAACCGCCGACGCCGTGAGGGCAGCAGTGCCGAGCCAGTAGTCGACGATGCTGATGTCGTGCGCGGCGAGATCCCATGCGGCGTTCACGTCGAGGCGAATCGGCC
>JANOHG010000665.1:0-1960 GCA_031406375.1 Archangiaceae bacterium
GGCGCTGGCAAGTCGACGTTGATCAACGAGATTCTTTTTCCCGCCCTCAGCCGCGCGCTCTACAACACCCGCGACGTTCCTGGCGCGCACCATTCAATCAAAGGGCTCGAGTTCCTCGACAAGGTGATCGACATCGATCAACGGCCGATTGGGCGCACCCCTCGCAGCAACCCCGCGACCTACACCAAGGTGTTTGATCCGATTCGCGAGGTGCTCGCCCAGACCGCCGAGGCGCGCGCGTTCGGCTACGCCCCAGGCCGGTTCAGCTTCAACATGAAAGGCGGACGCTGCGAGGCGTGCGAGGGCGATGGCGTGCGGCAGGTCGAGATGCACTTTCTCGCCGATGTGTATGTGCCGTGCGAGGTCTGCGGAGGAAAGCGATTCAACGACGCGACGCTTCGGGTCCGGTACAAGGGCAAGAACGTCGCCGAGATCCTCGAGCTTTCGGTGCGAGAGGCGATCAGCCACTTCGGTGTGCACCGCGACATCAGCCGGGTGTTGAAGACGCTCGATGACGTCGGGCTTTCCTACCTTCGACTCGGTCAGCCGTCGCCCACACTTTCAGGCGGAGAAGCGCAGCGCATCAAGCTGTCTCGCGAGCTGGCTCGCGTCGCGACCGGCCGCACGCTGTACATCCTCGATGAGCCGACGACGGGGCTGCACTTCGAGGACATTCGCAAGTTGCTCAAGGTGCTCAACCGGCTCGTCGACGCAGGCAATTCGGTGCTGGTGATCGAGCACAACCTCGATGTGATTAAGAACTCGGATCACGTCATCGACCTGGGCCCAGAAGGCGGCTTCGCCGGTGGGAAGCTGCTCGCCACGGGAACGCCTGAAGAAGTCGCCGAGGTGAAGGGCAGCTTCACCGGACGGTACTTGAAGAACGTGCTCGAGAAGGCGCGCCGACTGCGGGTCGGCCACCGGGTTGCCAGCTGATCTGCCTCAAGCGAACAACGCGCTGGACGTGAAAACGGTATCCGCCCAGCATTCATCAATTCTCCACGGGCCGTCGAAACAGGAATGCGTCCGTTTGGGTCAATGAGACCATCAGCTCGCGCAGGTCTCCTTTGCTCTTGACCACCAGGTCCTGAAGCGTCGCGACACTGCACCGATCTTCTGGCATCTCGTTGCGGCCGAGCGCTGCGCGAAACCAGTGCAGCGAATAGCAGGCACGAACTTTAGGGCTCTGCGACATCTGATTCATCAGCTGGTCAGGGCCGGTGAAGGTCGCCAACCCACTTCCGACGTCAACGCTGCCCGAAGCGATGATGGGAGATGCGTTCTCACTGTCGCGCCATTGCCCAACCGCATCGAAGTTCTCGAGCGCCAACCCCATTGGGTTGATCTGCAGATGGCAGCCGCGGCAGTCCGCACGGGTGGTCAACGGCTCGAGTCGCTGCCTCGCAGTGGCAGCTTGCGACGCTCCCTGCAGCGGCCCCGTCGTATCCACGTTGGCCGGAAGTACCAGTTCTGCCTCGCACAACACCGAGTTTCGAAAGAAATTGCCACGGTGAATGGGCGACGTCTGGTCCGGTTTGGCGAGCGCTGCCATCACCGAGCCGCGCGCCAGTAGGCCACGCCGATTCGGAATCACCATCGCTTGCCATGCCGAGCCTGACCCTGGCGCAACGCCATAGAACGCCGCGAGCGTGGGGTCGACGGGAAGTGTCGGGCTGCCCAGCAATTGACCAAGGCTGCCATCACCCTGCTCGAGCACGTACCGCAGCAGCTCTTCGGGCTCGCGTAAGAGGCTGGTTTGCACCGCGGGCGTGTACGCCGGGAAAAGCGAGACATTCTTGTTGGCGGCTCCTTCGTAGAGGTGCAGCCAGTCGCGGTGGAACGCGGTCAGCGCCTGAAGAAATCGGGGGTGCGTCATCAGCCGACGAGCCTGCGCAGCGACCTGCTCGCGGGTCGACAACTGCCGCGCATCGGCCGCGGCTCGCAGCGCCGCATCAGGCGG
>JANOHG010000693.1:0-3456 GCA_031406375.1 Archangiaceae bacterium
AACAATCACACGCGGCCGAGCCCCGGCCGTTCAAGGACTGCAGAGAGGATCTGGCGCGTGGCTTCGAGCGCGCGAAGCCGATGGAGGCAACGAGGGCGACATGGCCAGCACCGCCGACCTCTGCAAGGCGGCGTGACTTCATCTGGTGTCCAGCTGTCAGACGCCATCGACCACCCGCGGGACAGCATGGGGGGGCGCAAACAGCCAGCCCCAGCCACTGACGACATCGCGCGGTTGCTTCATCACGCGCCTCTCGTAAGCGAGGCGCGGATTCCATTGACGAGCGCAGCGCGGCGCCGCGCTTTCTGGGACCCGGGAGGTTTGCTGCTAGAGACGGCTGGGCACGAGGTCTGTGCTGCACAGTTCCGTGCCAGTGAAACACACGCGGTAGCGCGTGGCCGCGCGATGGAAGAAGGTCCATGAGTTGCCGCGCACGGAGCGAACGGCCGGCTCGCGCTGTCCGTCAAGATAGACATCGACCTGACCGCCAGGCCGCCTCGGGGTGGCCACCGCATCCCACTCGACCCGGTCCCATTTGACGAGTCCCCACAGGGCGCTGACTTCGACGGCGCGCGCGCCTGCGACTTCACCGTAAGGATGCATGTCCGCGGAGATTCTCGCGGCCCCCTGCGTGCGTCCATCTCCGCTGACCGCGGTCAACACGTAGTCTCCAATGGGCAGCGTGAGCCCCTGCGTGGTCGGTCGCGGTACGCCGCCGACCTCGAAACGTAAGACGAGCGGCGCCAGTGAACCATCGCTGGTCACGAAGTTCGCGCGCGTACCATGAAAGCCCATGCCCTGAAGCTCGTCCCTGAGGTCGCCAGCGGGGGATGGGCAATTGAGGCGTGCTTCGCCCCATCAGCACCAGTCGCACATGGGATGGAAGGTAGTCGACGAAGCGCGCGACGGCGGCAAGCGTGGTGGCATCCTGGATGTGGTGGAAGTCGTCCAGCGCGATCGTGCACAACTCTGAGCTCGCACTGAGCGCTTGCAGCTCGCCGATGAGTCCGTCGACGGCCTCGGCCGCGGAGATCGGGCTCTCTCCACTCAAGCCTGAAAGGGTCGCGGTCCCGACCCCCAGCGTTCCCACGACGCCTTCGCTCAGATTGCGCCAAAAGCGCGAGGGCTCATTGTCGTTTGCATCGAGAGAAAGCCACACATGCGCACCGGGCAAGCCGCTCAGCCACTCTGCAACGCTCGTGGACTTGCCGTAGCCTGCTCCCGCGATCACGAGCACGAGCACCACGCTGCCGCCGCCGACGGCGCTGAACCGTCTGCCGAGGCGCGGCCGGGCAATCGCGCCGCGTGGTGCAGGGGGACGGTATAGCTTGGTCTGGAGCAACACGGCGAAAACCTGAACTAATAGCACTCGTAAACATCGGTGGTGCGATGGCAGGAGCCTTTTGTTTCGGCTGTGACCCGGCGCAACCCGGAATGAACGCGGCTACAGCCGTGGGTCGCTCGAGAAGCAGCAGCGAAAGCCAACCTCAGCTGAAGCGCTCGGCCCAGGCGGCCCCACGCTCGCGCAGCTTGAAGAGTCCTGGGTGACCGCCGAAGAGCTGCCGCCCATCGCAGGGTAGACGTTGGCCGACTGGCGCGTGAGCTCAGCGAGAATTCCGGTGAGGTCGAAGACCTTGCCGTCGACTGACCCGTTTCCGAAGAGCGGGCTCCAATCGGCGTAGCAGTTCTTCAAAGAAGCGCTGCCGGTTACCAGCAGACCGTCTTGGTCTCCCGCGAGGATTGGGTCGAAGTCGTAGGTCGGGCCGAGGTTGCAGAAATGGGGAAACGGGACTGTGTACGGCGGCCCCAACGCGGCAGCGCAAGCAGCGCCGACCGGCGCGTAGCCAAACCGACAGGCGCTGACGCTTCGTCCTTTTCCGGACGCGGCCTGCGTGCAGTTCGCGCGCAACGAGCAGGGGCCGCATGCTTCCGGGTCGAAGTGCACGACAGCGCCTGGCTCGAAAGGTTCGACCTCGCCTGCGGGGCACGTGATTGTTCCGTCGCGGACGTTCACCTTGAAGTCGCGCTTGCCAAAGAGTCCGGGCTTCACGCCCGCACCGCGCCAAGGTTTGCACAGAATGAGGCCGCCACTTTCAGCGACGTCTTCGGTCAGCACGCTGTTGACGTACGCCCTGTCGATGAAGAGTTCCTCGGGAAAGAGCTCGAGCCGCGCCATGTCTTCCTGCAGCGCCGCGCTGGCTTCCTCCTCGGGCCGGTTGGCTGGTGTCACCGCGCACGCCAACACCAGGTCGTTGTCGAGGTCGGTGCTGATGTGTTGTTGTACCCATTGAAACGTTTGCTTTTGCTCTTCCGGCCGTGCCGCATCTCAGCGTCTTCGATGGAGATCTGCCGGTCGGGTGCAACGCCCTGTCGAATTTGCACCCCGCCCTCGGGACGTGGCTCAAGGTCCTGCGCACGGACTTGCGCGAGCGCCTCGATGTACCTCGAGAGCGGCGCGTCGATGCAGTTCCGCGGTTGCTTGGCGACCCACGTCGTCAGTCGGTCGAGTTGTCGGCACAGGCGATTGAGCGCATTGGCTTTCGCATCTGGCGCGTTCCAGTCGATGTCGAGGCCGGCCTTGATGCTGCTGGCCATCAGCAGGGGAACATTCGCTTGCTGACACACCTCCTCGACCTTCGTGCCGAGCGTGTGCGCGATGCACTCGGCGATCTTCCGGCCTGCGTGGCCGAGCAGGTTGATGGTGTCTTCAACCCGCCCGGCCCCTTCCAGAGGGCGGGCTGTCGACTCCCACCCGCAGCGACTTCGGCGTCTTCTTCGCGTCGAAGCCCTTCGTAGCTTTCGCCACCTCGACCGTGCGTTCGAGCAGTCGCCGATCCATCTCGCAAGCGATGAGGCGGTCCCGGAATTGTTGCAATCCACCCTGCGAGAATGCGGGGTTGTCCTCTTCAGCATCGAGTCTGTCGAGCACCATGCGCCAGCGACTATCCGCGGCCGACGAGCAAACGGCCTCGGCATCGGATGTCTGCGTGTACGCCTGAAGTAGTAGCGCCATGCACATGAGCGCGGGCGGTTGCGGCGTTTGTCCCTGGCCCGTCTGCCGGTACATCGACTCGAGTTCGTTCTGAAAGGCATCGTCGAACAATTCATGTCGATGCTCGCGCAGAAATACGAAGAGCTTTCTGCTCTTCGCAGCAAGCTTCAACAGTCGCTGCTCACGCGCGTTGCATTCCACCGTCGGCTTCCAGCGTTCCAAGGCCACCTCCGAGAGGAGGCGAACTGATCACGCCTGCGCCAACTTCGTCGATCGGTCTCGTAAGTGATCGACTTTGTTGGGACGGATTCCTGATCGGCGGTCTAGCAGCGTGCGGGGAAAAGAAATCCCGCAGCAAAAATGATCACTTAGCCAGCTGAAGAAAATCAGGCGTTGGATGGCTCCGGCCCGCGTGCGATCTCGCGGTTTCTTGCACTCGCTCAAACGCACGCAGACCAGAACCA
>JANOHG010000695.1:0-5410 GCA_031406375.1 Archangiaceae bacterium
AAGCCGCGACGCCGACTGAAGAGCTTTGGCCCGCGCCCAGTCGCACGCCGATTAAGCTCGCCGCGGCTGCAAGCAGCAGCAAGGCGATCGCCCCCGAGATCGGATTTTCGACCCCGATGAAGATCAACACCGTCGGCGGAAGGTACCCCGAACGAAACAGCGGAACTGCGAGGCCGAAGAGCGACGTCGAATGCGACTCAGGCACGTAGTTGACGAACGCCAGCGCCCCGTCGACCAGCACACTGCTGACACACAACCCAACCGCGATTCCAAGCCCGATTTTTCCATCGAAGCTCTGCGCCTCGAGCAGGCGCTGCACCGCCAAGCCGGCAGGCAACAGCAAGAACGGCAACAACGGCGTCAGGTGCCGTGGCCCAACCGCCCAACCCCACGAATCGTACGCGAACGACGAGGTGAAGTACGCGTTTGCGACCAGCAATGCGACGGTCAACACGAACAGCGGCCGGTGTGCCTTCCGCAGCGTCGACAGGCCTCCGAAGGCGAGCAGCAAGAACGGTGAGAGCGTGAATAGCCCGCGCAGCGGCGAGAAAAACGACTGCGCGAAGGCCGATGGATCGGGGAAGCGGATGCCCAGAAAGCCGCCAACGTGCCACCCCTGGTACCCCGGATCGTTGAGAAATTTGTAGCCGCTGGTCAGCGGGTGGCCGAACGCGGCCTGATGGTAGGCCATCAGCGCTCCTAGAAACGGAGCAGCCCCCAGCAGCACCAGCGCGGCGATTTTCGCCAGCTCGATGCCTTGCTGTTTTCTGCTCGGCGCCCGTGAGGTGAACACCGCCCACGCCGCGTAGAAAGCAAGGCACGCCACGCCAAGCGCTCCGGTGTATTCGGCCGCAACGACCGCGCCGCAGAAGGCGCCGCAGACGAGCCAGCCCCATTGTTTCCACTGCCCTGCCAAGGTGCGCCAGGCCGCGTAGAACCCGCTGAACATCAGCACCGCCGTCACCTGATGCGACAGGAACATCTGCGAGTAGTTGAACGCCATCGTCCCCAGCGCATACGTAGCGACGAGGCTGTCGGCGAGCAGCGGTGACAAGTGGGCGTGCAGGAACCGACGAAGGAAGATGAGCATCACCAGCGCGGGCACGACCGTCAGCAACAGCCGCGACCAGTACACCTGGACGACGTCGGTGACCGGGCCGAACAGCTTCAAGCCCGCGTAGATCGGCACCGCCGCGAAGGACAGCAGCGGGGCCTTCGACGGGTAGTAGACGCCGTTGACCACCGACAGGTCTCCGACCATTCCGAACTGGGCGATCGTCTGGTTGATAGAAATCGTCCCGTGGTCCACCAGCGCGCGCGTCTGCCACATCCGGCACAACTCGTTCGGCGCACGAAGCTTCGGGTGGTACGGAAAAGCCAACAGGTACAACCCGACGACGAGGCCGAATACGAGTCGGGGGTTAAGCAGCCGCTGCATTCTGCGGCGTGTACCACGTGCTGCCCCTTCTTCACGGGAAGCCAGCGCCTCCTTCTGCGGTTAGCATGGGCGCCGCCGTGAACCACCTCGACGAGAACACGCTGTCTGCGCTCGCCGGTGGCACGCTCGACGCGGGGCAATTGGCCGTCGCGACCGACCACCTGGCACTTTGCAGCCTGTGTGTCGCGCGCCAAGAAGCGGTCTCTTCGATGCTGTTCTCGAAGACCTTCGCCGCGCCGATTTCGAGTACGCCTGGGGGCCGCGCGCCGTCGACCAACCCCGACCGCCCAGAGGCGCGGGCGCTAAGCGACGAGGCGAGGCTGCTGCATAAAGGGACCTCGCTGGGCCGCTATGTGTTGCTCGAGAAGCTCGGCGCGGGAGGAATGGGAGAGGTCTTCGCAGCCTACGACCCCCACCTCGATCGGAAGATCGCACTCAAGCTGCTGCGCGCGGGAAGCCTGAGCGCGAATGAAGGCAAAGCGCGCCTGGTGCGCGAGGCGCAAGCGATGGCGCGCCTGCAGCATCCAAACGTCGCGGCGGTGCATGACGTGGGCACCTTCGACGAACGCGTCTTCGTCGCGATGGAATTCATCGAAGGTGAGACGCTGACCGAGTGGCTGCGGGGTCAGCGCGACTGGAAAGAGGTCGTGCGGCTCTTCATCGACTGCGGCAGCGGCCTTTCGGCTGCCCATCGGGCCGGAATCGTTCACCGCGACTTCAAACCCGACAATGTCTTGATCGGATCCGATGGCCGGCCGCGGGTGGTCGACTTCGGACTTGCCCGCCAGTCGAATACTCCCACCGAACATCAAGCCAACCCACGCCCGATGGACGACGCACCCGCCGAGGTCGCGTTCGCCTCGCCGATTACCCGCGACGGAGCGGTGATGGGGACTCCCGGCTACATGGCGCCTGAGCAGCTCGCCGGCCTGCCGACCGACGCGCGCAGCGACCAGTTCGCCTTCAGCGTCGCGTTGTACGAAGCGCTGTACGGCAAGCGCCCCTTTGGCGGCACGACGCTCAAAGCGCACGCCGCCGAGATTGAAGCAGGTCGCCATGCGCCGATTCCAGCCAACACCCTGGTGCCATCTGAGGTTCATCAGGTCGTGCTGCGGGGCCTCTCGGCGGATCCCGCGAAGCGCTTCGAATCGATCGACGCGCTGATTGAGAAGCTTCGACCAAAACACGTCGCGACCGCCGGCAAGCGCTTCATCGCCGCGTTGGTGGTGATGACGGTCATCGGCCTCGTCGCCGTGGGGTACGGAGTCTTCGCGAGCCAAAAGCTTCAGCTGTGCAGCGGCAGTGACAAGCGGCTTCAAGGCATCTGGGATGCTGCGACCAAGCAGCGCCTCAAGGCGAGCTTCCTTTCGACCAAAGCACCCTTCGTCGCCGCCGCATGGAAAGCCGTCGAAGCCTCGCTGGATGCCTACACCCGCACCTGGATTGCCGCAGCCGGTGAGGCGTGCGAGGCGGCGCGGCTGCGCAAAACCGACACCGAAGACGACTACCAGCTGAAGCTGCGCTGCCTCGATGCGCGGCTTCAACACTTGAAGAGCATCACCCACCGCCTTGATGCGGTGGATCAGACCGTCGTCACCCACTCAGTCACGCTCGTGAAGGGTCTCGACTCGGTCGAAAGCTGCCTCAATGCCGCGGCGCTCAACGCCCGCGCCCGACCCCTCAATCAGGAGGGACACCCGATGGAAGCAGCGCTGCATCAGGCGGTGCTCGAGGCCCGAACGCTTCATGACTCGGGCAAGTACGCCAAGGGCATCGAGCAGCTGCGGGCCGCGATCACCACCGCCGATTCAGCGGCGCCTGCAACGGTGGCCGAAGCGAAGCTGCTGCTGGGTCGTCTTCAGGTACGGGCCGGGTTGGCCACGGACGCCGAAGCGACGCTGCTTTCGGCCGCGATGTCTGCGCAGAGCGCCGGAGAAGCTTCGCTGGCGGCGCGCGCGTTCAGCCGGCTCGCAATGGTGGTCGGCAGCATGTCGGGCAGGTTCGACGACGCACAGACGTGGCAGCAACTGGCCGTCGCCGCAGCGCAGCGCGTCGCCAACGACAAAGAAATCGAAGCCGAGCTGAGCAGCAACGCCGGGCTGGTCGCGCTCGCGCAGAACGAGCCTAAGCGCGCGCACGACGAGTTTCAGAATGCGCTCACGCTTCAGGAAGAAACGCTGGGGGAAGACAACCCAGAGGTCGCCCGAACCCTGAACAACCTGGGCATCGCGCTCGCCCGGGTGCGCAAATATCGCGAAGCGGGCCTGACGTATGAACGCAGCTATCAGCTGCAGCTGAAGTACCTCGGCACCGAGCATCCCGACACTGCGGCGACAATGCACAATCTGGGCGTGATGCAACGGAAGGAAGGGCTGCTGGCGGAAGCGTTGATCAACTTCGAGCGCGCCTTGGCGGTGCGCAAGGCCACCCTTGGTGACGAGCACCCTGATACAGCGAGCACTCACCTTTCACTCGCCAATCTTCAGGTGAAGCTCGAGAATCCCGACGCTGCCCTCGAGAATCTGTCGCGTGCGCTCGCGATTCGAAAAAAGGTGTACGGCGCCACCCATCAGCACGTCGCGGCGGTGTACGACGACCTGGCTGGCTTCTACCTCGCGCGGAGATCCGGAAAAGAAGCGCTGCAGAATGCTCAGCTCGCGCTGACCATCGCGCCCTCCGCAGCGGCCTTCGACAAGACAGGCTCGGCGTACATCCTGCTCGGTCAGTGGGAGAAAGCGCAGACTGAGCTGCTCAAGGCGCTCAAGACGCGCCAGGAAAAGTTCGGACCCGAAGACCCCGAGGTCGCCGGAGCGCTCAACTCACTGGGAGACCTCTACTTGGCGCAGAACAAGCCGGCCCAGGCCTTGACGTACTTCGAAAAGGCGCTGCACCTTCGGCGGAAGACCCTCAACGAAGATGACCTTGCACTGGCGTACGACCTGCTGGGAATCGGCCGCTGCCACCTGATGCTCAAGCGGCCGGAAGCCGCGGTCGAACCGCTGACCCACGCCCTGAAGGTTCGCGAATCGAGCCAGGACGCAGCAGAGGTCGCTGCTGTTCGCTTCGAGCTGGCGCGCGCGCTCTGGGAAGTCAGACCCGAAGACCGCGGGCGGGCGACAACGCTGGCGGCACAGGCCCGCGACGGCACCTCGAAGGAACGTCAGCCCGAGGTCGAGAAATGGCTGCTTTCGCACACCATCCCTGATGCGGGCATCCGATGAAGCGCCCGACCCTTCAGGTATGCACGTCGTGCGAGGCGGATGATGCTGGGGGCCACGGGCAGACCTTCTTCGACCAGCTCAAGGCCGGCAGAAAGGTGCAGAACCTCAAGGCGTGGTTTCGGCTCAAAGAGGTCAAGTGCCTCGATGGCTGCGACACGCCGTGCAACGCCCGGTTGAAAGGTCGAGATCGGCAGACCGTCGTCCTCACCTGGCTCGATGCGCGCGACGATGTTCAGCCATTGCTCGATGCGGCGAAGCGGTATTCCGAGACGGGAGAAGTTCGCGATCGTCCCGGCAGACCAGGCTGATTCAACCCTTCAGAACAGCTCGTAGCGCGCACCGACGATAATCTGATCGTTGCGCCCGAAGTACCCCAGCGGGCTGTAGGGCGAGCCTTCGAAGACGTCGGCGCCCACCCAGAGCTTGAGCTTGTCGACGCCCTGAAACGTGACGCGCGGCGCCAAGGTGAAGCTTCGCGCAATTGGCTCGAAGCCCGCGCTCAGCTCGATTGAGAGGCGATCCTGCCAGAGCGTGTAGCTGACGTTTCCGAGGAACAGGTGAAACCAGGCCACGCGATCCGCGCCGGCCGCCGTGGCCGGCTCGAGCAGCAACAACTGCTGTTGGGACCCCACGTTCGGCACCACCATTCCCAGGTAGCTCACCGCCCACACCCACTTCGAAGCCTCGGCGGTGCTGTAGCCGACCACCCAGGTCACCACGCTCTTGTTGAGTGGCGCGAACTGCGCGTCGA
>JANOHG010000731.1:0-4167 GCA_031406375.1 Archangiaceae bacterium
TGGCGCGCACCAACGCGGCGCTCAACCCGTACTTCATCAAGTAGTCGGGTTCGTGGTTTGAGGGTAGAGCGAGCAATCGCTCTACTCTCGACGAACGGCATTTGGTTAGTGGTGCCGACTGTTATGGGCGACGGCCCGTGGGTGGTCGCGCTCACGGTTGTCGAGCTGTGCAACCGCGACATTCTGTATGGCATTGCGGCCGACGCAACGTTCTATCCGATAACCTTACAGCAGACCTGGTTGGGCTGACCCGCCGGCGAGCTGGTTCGCAAGCCAATTGCCGACGTCGAGGCAGTGGCGTTTTCGAGGCAGCCGGGAGGCGCACCGAAGCGCCGTACTCAAACAACGGCTTTCGAGGTGAGCGGCAATTCAGCGTGCATTGGCCAAGCGATGGTCGGTTTGGTGATAGGGCACTTGGCTATGAGCCTTCATCTGCGTTTGTTGTTGTTCGCTGCCATCGGATCGATTTCATGTGCCACCGCCCGCTCGGGCGGCTCTGCCTCTACGACTGGTTGGCTTGAGCTGACCTCAGAACATTTCGTGCTCAGGACTTCTCTGGACGAGTCGGCGGCGCATGAGCTGGTGTCGTCGTTGGAAAGATATCGGCAAGCAATGCTGATCGCACTCGAGGTCGAGCTTCCCCATTCGACTCGGCTCGATGTGTACGCATTTTCCGAAAGGCGAGATCTCGAAGAGCTCGGCTGGGACGAAGGAGTCGCGGGGTTCATGCGCCTCGACCCCGCTTTGCTCGCGATGCGCCCGACCAGCAAATACAAGACCGCGCCGTTAGGAGCAGTGCAGGCGCATGAGCTGGCACATTACTTCATGCACTTCGTCTTCCGGCGCCAACCGCTTTGGTTCGCTGAGGGAATGGCCGATTACCTGGGCGCGATTCACATCTCTACCGAAGGCGATGAGGCAATCATCGGGCGCGCCAACATGATGCGTCTGGGGTCCGCGCGTTTTCCAATGACTCTCGAAGAGCTGTGGGGTTGGGAGAAGTGGAAGGGAAGCAGCGATGCCATTCAAAACGAGCGGGCCTATGCTTCGTCGTGGTTGTGGGTGCACTTTCTTCTCAATGCCCATTCCACTCGCTTCGTGGAATTCATGGGCGCGCTCGCCGAAGGATCCGAGCCGAGAGCCGCCTTCGCGCAAGCCTTCAAAGGAATCCCGAGTGTTCAGTTGGAAGAGGGCGTCATCGGGTATCGACGTGCCACGCAGCAGTACGAGGTCTTCCGGCATCGACTCAAGCCTGTGGGGACGGCAGTCACCACGCGCGTGATGACCGCGGAAGATAAGTTGTGGGCGCGGTACATGGTGTCGATCTCGAAGACCGTCGACAGGCAGCTGTTGCAGGAGGCGGAAGCGAAGTTTCCCGGCTCGGTCGAAGCGCTGTTGCTTCAGCTCGAGGTCAGCTCAGGCAACGAAGTTCCGCCTGAACTCTATGCGTCGCTGAAGGTGAAGCACCGCACTGATTCGCGGGTTGCCGTCGCGTTGGCCGAGCGCTGGGCTCGACTTCCCGCTGCAGACGCCGACGCCCTGACACTGAGCGCGCTCGAGCTTGCGCCCACCCACCCACGCGCCTTGCGTTCCAGGCTGCAATACCTGAATTCGACGCACCGATCAGCCGAGGCGCTGCCATTGATAGAAACGGTGCTGACCGCCGCGCCCTATTGTTTTTCATGCCTCGTGGCGGTGACCTCGACGCTCGCGAAGGGGCATCGATGCGCCGATGCGGTGACGATGAGGGAACGCAGTCTGAGCCTGCTTCCCGAGTCGGTGTCCCTCGACGAGCGCCAGAAACTGATCGCGCCCCTGACGAAGTTGGTTGTCGACTGCCGCCCCGGACCGGCGCCCTGATTCAGGTTCACATCAGCCGCATCACGAGCTGGGCCAGCAGGGCCCCAATCGCACCGAACAGCCCCACCGACCCGGCGGTGCTCGTTTCCTTGATGCTTTTCCCTTCGTTCACGCCAGCGCACGGCGACGTCGAACTCTTGCCTGCTTCAGGAAGTCGAATAGGTTTCTCACTTCATTTCTGGGGAGGTCGCCTTGTTCCGTTCGACCCGTTCTATTGGTCTGCTCGTTGGATTGCTTCATGTGCTGCCTGCAGCTGGCGCACCCCTAAGGCCGAGGCACGATCTGCTGCTCGGGGCCAGCAGTGACGCCGAGAGATCGAAGAAGAACGCCGAGAAGAAACTCGACGCGTTCGAGAAGGCGTACAGCAAAGAGCTGTCGCGCAAATCGCCCGACAAACTCAAGAAGGACATCGAGGCGCTCGACGACGCTCTCGGCGCGCTCAAGGCACTCGATCCGATCGCAGCAGCAGGGCTCGCTGCTCGTCGCGACGAGTTGGTGAATGCTGCTCAAAGTGGTCTGACCGCGGCGAAAGCCGGAAAGGCAGAAGAACAGCTCGAGAAGAAGTTCGCTCGCTTCGAGGCCGACTTCGACCCGACGACAAAGCGGCTGCAGAACCTCGACAAGGCGGTCGTCGAACGGGCCAGGCGCGAGCTCGAGACGTTGATTGGTGCCGTCGAAGGCGATGCGAAAAAGACTTGGGAAGACAAGCGCGATGCGCTGTTTGCGAAGCTCGCCAAGGATGTCAGTGAGGCGCGGCTCAACGAAGTGCGAAAGGCGATCGGCGAACCGCCCGCAGTGGCAGGCAGTGACCCAATCGCGCCCATCGCCCCCAGCTGGTGTGAAGGCGTACTTGAAGGTCGTCCTACGTCATTCAACAACTACCGCCCAGCAGGGATTAATGTCGAAACCGCCTGGATGTCGGTCGAAGCGCTCGAGGCGGTCATCACCTTTTCCTGCATTGATCCATCGTTCGATCGCCGTCAGCAATGGGTCGCGGCGTACCGCCAATCAGCCAGCACCCGCCATGGCATTCCTGCCGCTGTCAGCGAGCGCCTTTTGAAACTCGCAGCGGTCTTGTTCAGGTCAAACTCTGTGGATGCGCAGGCGAAGACTCTTTGCGCTGCCTTCGCCCCGCTCGAGACTGGCACCGTTGAAGAACGCGGGTTGCGGTCGATGATGCGGGTCGGGCTCGGGTGTGGAGCCCGATTGAATGTGGAGAATACGTACGCGATGAGCGACATCGACGTGCCAGGTGGAATCCGTTCCCAGCTCGGCCGCGCGCAGTTGGTCAGCGCGACCCTCAGTCAGCCCCCCGAAGATGGCAACGAGAAGTCCCACCTTAGCCAGGCGTCGAACGTCGGCACGCTTAGCGCCGCGGTGCGGTTGGATCCGGCGGCGTTCGAGAAGGAGCTCGAAGGACTCAAGCTGAATGAACTGGGTCAGGCGCGCGCAATCGGCACCTTCTATTCTGCGCTCGGGCGCTTGAACGCGTGGCAGGCGGCGCTGAAGAAGATCGCGCTCAAAGTACCCGGCTTGCAGAAGGTCGTCTTCGACGCGCCGGCGCAGTCGGTGACTGCCTTCGAGAAAGACCTGGCGATCACCCAGCCGTTGATCGAGCTGATTGTCGCGATGGAAGTACAGCGCGGCGCGATGGCCGGCTGTGCGCAGAAGCTGTGGAAGTTCCTTCCGGCCGAGGTGAAAGGAAAGAAGGAGAGTGTGAACGCGCTCGACTTCGACGGGCCGACCGGCGGGCTCGTGATGTATGCGCTCACCCTTTGTGGGCGCAATGATCCCGAGGCGCCGGTAATGGAAACCATCTTCCGTGCCTTCGCCGAACGCACGGACCCGGTGCGCGGTCCGATGAGCGCTGCGTACCAAGGCTATGTGAGGGCGTACAACGAATCGGCCGGCGGCGGCCCACGGACGTTCGACACCGACAAACGCGCTGGGCCGGCGACCACGCTCGACCTCCCGGCACCGGGTCGACCCCCGGTCACCTCGCCAGGGTTTGGCGGCAGCATCCATGGTCAGGCGAACTCACTGAGCCTGCACTTCGCGGCCGGAGGAGGCGTGGTGAAGTCGATTGAGCCGAAAGGAGCGACGGTGCGACTGACCTTTCGCACCGACAAGTACATGGTGCCCGACTACACCTGCGTAGAGACGAACAAGGTTGATCGCATCACGCCAGAAGGCGCCATCGTTTACCGCAGCCACTGCACCAAAGTGGGTGACCAAACCGTCTGGGCAGGTTACGCCACCGACGTGCGCCAAGAAACACGCGCACATCACGCTTGGCCATGGCCGCCG
>JANOHG010000741.1:0-2769 GCA_031406375.1 Archangiaceae bacterium
TCCATGCAGCGACCCTCTCACGCACCCCTGACATCAACCGGTAGTGACTCCCTGATTCTTCCCGATACCCCAACCAGCGCAAAGCCGGCGTTGGGAGGAATCATCGGCTTCGCATCGTTGGTCAGCCATAGGTCGGCCGATGCAAGCACTGGAGCGTCGGACGCTGCTCCCGCCGCGCGAACTTCGACACGCACCGGCCCCAGCGCATCGGCGTCCAGCGACGCTGTTCCAGTGCCGCGGTCGAGCTTCACCTTCTTCTGAGCGATCGACGCGCCGACGCCGGTCTGAGTGATTTTGACGAGCTGCGCGACGAGCTCAGGGCTCTCGGGCCGGCCGTTGGCGTCCTCTGCGCGGAACTTGAGCTGCACCTTCTCGCCCGGCTTGTAGAGGAATCGATCGGTGCGGACGTCGACGAAGTAGGGCTGGGCAGAAGCGTTCACCGCGCCGCGGCCTTGCACTTCGCGGCGGGAAGCATCGGTGACGAAGACCTGGATGTCCCAGGTGATGCCGGGGTGGTGCTCGGCGCCGCTGGTCGGTGGCACCTCGACTTCGGCTGTTCCGTCAGCGCCAGTCTTGAACTTCAGCGTGAGCTGCGCGAGCTGCTGCACGTAGGGGTAGCGGCTGCCATACCCGTCACCCTCGCCTCGGCCCGGATATGTTCCTGAGTTGGCCTGGGCGAGATCTTCAGGCCAAGGCTTCCACTGGTGAGTCCAGCTGCGCACCGAAACGATCGCGCGGCCCGCCGCGCTTGCGACCGGGCCGCCGAAAAAGAACGACGCGGCGACCTTGAACTTCGCCGACCCGTTTGGCTTCGGGTTGCCCACTGGAGTAACCGCGACGGTGTACTCGGGCGGTTTGTACTCTTCGACGCGAAACCCCGAGATGCCCAGCTGGTACGAGCGCTGATTATTCGAGAGGTAGAAAGAGTAGGTGCCCAGCTGCGCTTGCTTTCCGAGCTTCACCGCGTACGTCGCGGTGCCGAAGGCGTTGGTCGTCAGCTCGGGTTTGCCGAGCTCTTTCCCCGAAGCGTCGCGCACGTGGAAGGTGAACTTCTCGCCTTTGACAGGCACCGATGGCCCGTCGTTTCGGGTGCGCAGAAAAATCTTGAAGTTGACGGTCTCGCCCGGCTTGTACAGCGGACGGTCGGTTAGCACCCAGCCCAGCGCCTGCTCGTCGTTCGAATGGTAGTAGCCGCTGTTCGCGCGCGCCCAGCTCCAATGGGCCCCGGACTTCACCCAGACCGTCACCTGCGGGCGCTTGTACTTTCTTAGGTCGAACCGCGCGACGCCGGTCTCGTCTGCCTGGGCAGTCAGCCTGTCGTGCGCGACCCTGCCGTCGTAGTCATGCACGAAGAGCGTCGCCTCGGCGCCCGCCACCGCCTTTCCCGTTTCAGCGTCGACCGTGAACGTAACCGCGCTGTCTTTGCCGACCTTCACCACGGTCACGTGCTGGGTGACGAGTGCAAACGCGCGGTGCACGTGTTTGCCGTCAGCCTTGACCTCGAGCACGTAGGCCCCAGGCTCTTTGACGTCGAGCTCGAACGAGCTGGCTCCCTGGGCATGTGGACCAGGCGTCGAAAGCTTCGATTCCCACGTGCTGACGATGGTTCCAGCCGCCTGGAGCAGTGCGTCCTCGCCGCTCTGGGCGAGCTCCTTCGATTGTTCGCTCGGCTCGATTTTTCGAACCGACCACTTCGCGTTGGCTACGTTGCGGAAGCTGGCGCTCACCTGGGGCTTCATCCCCGGCAGTTCGATCCACCCGATTGAGAGGGTGATCCACGGCCGGCGGATCTCGGCCGCTCGGCTCTCGGCAGACTCACGCACGTTGCTGGTCGACGGCGAGAACCGCTTGGAGATCGCCCCGTAGATTTCGAGCGCCGCTGGGAACTTCTGCTCGTTCTCGCGTCGTGATCCCAGCTCGTACAACGCGTCATCGGCAAACCCTGAGTTGCCTTCGCCCAATAGATTCAGCTCGGCCTCGCCTGCGGCGGCCGACTTCTGATCGCCTTGCAAATAGCTGCGTGCGCGCATCAGCCGTGCGTGGGCTTTGTCGTTGGCGCTTGTGCTGACGCTTTGAATGTCCTCGCAGAGTGAATTCAGTTTCGCCCGGTCGTAGCTGTTGCGTTCCATCTCGAGCAGCGCTCCGCGCACGAACAATTCGCGCGCCTGAATCGCAGGTCGGTCGTTTCCTCCCGCGGCCTGCTTGAGCAGCGGCAGCGCGGCGGCAAAAGTTCGATCTCCGCGCTCAGCCAGTGCCCAGGCCGCGTATGCACGCGCGAAATCCTTCTCGCCCTTGTCGGCCACTTCCTTCAGCTCGCTGTAGTAGCTGCCCTTTCCGATTTTCAGGCACGCCATCGCGCGCTTTGCCGTCGCCTCTCGAGCCAGTGGGCTGGCGGGCGTGGCTTTTAAGAAGGTGGTGAAGCCGTCGCACGCGCGGGAGAAGCTCGACTCGCGAAGGTATTTGTCCGCGGTGTCGAACGACGCGTCTTGCGCGAACGCGCCCGAGCCGGCGACGACCAGCGTCAGCCAGAGAGTGCGATTCATGTGGTGCCCCCAGGTTCGAAGATGTGCGGCATCAAGCCATTGAACGTGCCGACAGACACGACGATCTGCTGGAAAGTCGCCTGCCACCCGCGTTGGCGCCTCGTTGCCGACAGGGTGACTTCCAGCAGATGTGGGTCTCGGCACGGCTGGGTTTCGTTTCGTTCAAGGGACGAATGCCGCCACCTTCTTGACCAAAGTCGCGTGCGACCGATGTTCCTCAGTCGCG
>JANOHG010000783.1:0-4960 GCA_031406375.1 Archangiaceae bacterium
TGATTGGCGGCCTGACTGCGCTGATCGCCGCGTTGATCGCCTTCGCGCAGAACGACTTGAAGAAGGTGTTGGCCTACTCGACGGTCTCGCAGTTGGGCATCATGTTCATGGCAATCGGTACGGGGATGTTCTGGGCCGCGTTCCTTCACGTGGTGACTCACGCGTTTTTCAAGGCCTGCCTCTTCCTCTCGGCGGGAAGCGTGATGCATGGCAACGCCGACGAGGGCGATGTGCGGAAGCTTGGTGGCTTGCGCAAGCAGATGAAGCTGACGTGGGTGGCCTTTGCGATCGCGACGCTGGCGATCACCGGCATCGTACCGCTGTCGGGCTTCTTCTCGAAGGACGCGATCCTCCACGGAGTGCATACCCACGCGCTCGAGGGTTACCCGCATGTGCTGCACTTCGTCTGGTACGTCGGCCTCGCGACGGCGCTCTGTACCGCGTTCTACATGACCCGGCTGTACTTCCTGACCTTCGAGGGAAATCGCGCTCCCGACGCACGGATTTCACACGCGCATGAGTCAGACAGCACGATGACAGGGGTGCTGCTGGTGCTCGCGGGGCTGTCGGTGGCCGCGACGGTGCACGGCATTCCGTTCATGGACAACGTGAACCCCAACGGGGGGCCGAAGCAGACGTTGATGGAAAACTTCCTGTCGCCGGTCTTCGCAACTTCGCAGGCGCTGATCAGCCGGACGGCAAATGTGAAATTGCCTTCGATGGAAGAGCAAATGCAGCTGCCCTGGAACGCGTGGATAACCGCCTGGATAATCGCGCTTGCGGGCGGCGCGGCGGCGTTCTTCCTTTACTCCCGGGTGCTCAAGCGCGGCGAGGTGCTCACCGGCGTCTGGGCGAACGCTCAGCAGCTGTCGCTCAACAAGTTCTACATCGATGAGCTTTACGACGCGGTCATCGTCCGGCCGATCAAATTCATCAGCTTCGTCTTCTTCCGGGTCATCGACTCGATGCTAATCGACACTGTCGCGGTGCGCGGCACAGCGTGGGTCACTCTTCGAGTAGGCAGCATGCTGCGGTACTTCCAAAGTGGCGATGCCCAGGGCTACGCGGCAGTGATGGCGGTCGCGCTCGCGGCGGGTCTGGGGTGGGCGCTGATGGTGCTTCGATGAACTGGTTTGACTTCCAAACGTCGTACGCGTCGCGCGGGTTGAATGCCGTCATCTGGATTCCGACGGTATTTGCGCTGCTGGTGGTGATGCTGCCCAAGGGTGACAAGGGGCAGATCCGCGTCGCGACGTTGATCGCGATGTTGGCCGACATGGTGGTGTCCATCTGGGCGTTCGCGCGCTTCGAGTCTAACGGCAACGAATTCCAGCTCGAGTTCAGGATGCCGTGGATTGACGAGATTGGCGTCAGCTACCACCTTGGCGTCGATGGTCTGGCGGTGAGCCTGGTGTTGTTGACCGGAATCCTTGGCCCGCTGGTGGTGCTCAGCTCGTGGACCTTCGTCCAAGAGCGGGTGAAGGAGTTCCACCTCGCGCTGCTGCTGCTTCAGACGGCAATGATGGGCGCGCTCTGCTCGGTCGACACGCTGCTCTTCTACATTTTTTTCGAAGCGATGCTGGTGCCGATGTACCTGTTGATTGGGGTGTGGGGCAGCGAAGAGCGGCAGATGGCCGCGATGAAGTTCTTCCTCTACACACTGGTTGGCTCGCTGTTGATGTTGGTAGCGCTGCTGGCTGTCTATTTCATCGCGCAACCGGCCGGCGCGCGAAGCTTCGACTACGCAGACATCTACAACGGGCTGATGGCGGCCTCGCGCGAGGTGAGCAACTGCGCGAATTCCGAGCAGGGCTGTATCCCGTCGAACATGACGCCGGGCGGCGCAGCGATGCTGCGGTTTGGCCCGTGGATGTTCTTCGCATTCGCGCTCGCGTTTGCGATCAAGGTCCCGATGTTCCCGGTGCATACCTGGTTGCCCGACGCCCACGTGCAGGCACCTGTCGCGGGATCCATCGTGCTCGCGGGCGTGATGCTGAAGATGGGCACGTTCGGTTTCTGGCGCTTCGCGGTGCCGCTGTTTCCGACCGTCGCACGTGATTGGCAGACGCCGATCGCGGTCCTGTCAGTGATTGGCATCGTGTACGGGGCGTTGATGTGTCTGGCCCAACGCGACATCAAGAAGCTGATCGCCTACTCGTCGGTCAGCCACCTGGGCTTCTGCATGCTCGGCATCATCGCGTTCACCAAAGAAGGAGCGACCGGCAGCGCGTATCAAATGCTCAACCACGGCGTGTCGACCGGCGCGTTGTTCTTGCTCTTCGGTATGCTCTACGAGCGTCGCCACGCACGACTGATGAGCGAGTACGGCGGCATCGCGAAAGTGATGCCGGTCTTCGCTGCCTTCTTCCTCATCATCACCTTTTCGTCGATCGCCGTACCCGGCACGAACGGCTTCGTCGGTGAGTTCCTGGTGTTGTTGGGCGCGTTCAAGTCGACCTTGCCACTCGCGCTCGGTGTGATCGCAGGAACCGCCGTCATCCTCGGCGCGGCGTACATGCTGTGGATGGTGCAGCGCGTCTTCTTCGGCCCTCTGGCCAACCCCGAGAACAAGGGTTTGAAAGACTTGAACAAACGCGAGTTCTTCACCGCATTGCCCTTCGTGATTCTCGTCATCGTGATGGGCGTCAAGCCGCAGCCTTTCCTCGATGTGCTCCAGCCGTCGACCGACCGATACATCGCGCGCGCCCTGTGGGCCAGCGGGCGCGGTCACGAGACCGAGAACGAGGTGCGGGTGCGGGTAAGGGCGAAGCCAATTCGACAGTTTGACGAGCCCCGGGCGCTGTTGCCGACGCTGCGCAAGTCGCCTGCGCGCATCATGCAGGCGCCTGTTCCGGTGAACCCATGAACATTCCTTCCTTCACGGCTGAAGAGTTCTACACGCTGGTTCCGACGGCGGTGCTCGTCGCAACGGCGATTTTCTTGATGCTTACCGAGGTGTTTCTCACCTCGAAGACGCGCGCCTACCAGGCGTTGATCGCGACGTTGTCGTGCGGCGTCGCGGGCGCGGTTTCTCTGCAGAACGCCTTTCTCCCCGCCCGTAGCGTGCTGCAGGGCTTCGCGGTGCTTGATCCATTCAGCAGCTTTCTGACTGTCGTCGTCTGCCTCGGCACTGGCCTGGCGGTGATGTTGTCTGCGGGCTTCCTTCGTCATCGCAATGCAGAGCGTGGAGAGTTCTACGCGCTGCTGCTGTTCTCAGCTGCGGGCATGTCGCTGCTGGCATTGTCAGCCGAGTTCGTCACCCTCTTCATAAACCTCGAAGTGATGTCGATTGCCACCTATGCGCTGACCGCGTACCTGCGGCGCGGACCACGACCGGCAGAAGCGGGCTTCAAGTACTTCATCCTCGGAGCGTTCTCTGCCGCGCTGATGCTTTACGGCGCTGCGTTGCTTTACGGAGCGACAGGCAGCACCAAGTTCGCGGCCATTTCTGCGGCGCTGCCGGGGGCGATGGCAACCCAGCCCTGGATGGTGACGATTGGCTTCCTCCTCGTCGCAGTTGGCTTTGCGTTCAAGGTCGCGGCGGTGCCGTTTCACATGTGGACACCTGATGTGTACGAGGGTGCTCCGACTCCGGTGACGGCGCTGATGTCGGCGGGAGTGAAGGCAGCGGCGTTCGTGGCGATGGTGCGGGTGTTCCTCGCGCTGAGCCCGGCGATGGATCCCCAGGTTCCATTCGTGGTGTTCAGCGCGCTTGCGGCTGCCACGATGGTGGGCGGCAATCTGATGGCGCTTCCCCAGCGCAACGTGAAGCGAATGCTCGCGTACTCTTCCATCGCGCATGCGGGCTACATGTTGATTGGGGTGGCGGCGCTGTTTGCTCCTGCGAAGGCATCGGTGTCGGTGGGTGTGCTGAGCGTCACGCCCCTGCTCGGCTCGCACGTCGCCGTTGCCGCTGACGTCTACAAGGGGTTGCTGTTCTATGCGTTGGCGTACACCGTCACCTCGCTGGGTGCCTTCGGAATGGTCGGAGCGCTCGAGCGTCGGGAAGACGAGACCCGTGGCAACACCTGGGATCTTGATCGCTTCGCCGGCCTGGCGCAGCGAAAGCCCGCATGGGCCGTAGCGATGGCTGCTTTCATGCTGTCGCTGGGCGGAATTCCTCCGACCGTCGGTTTCATGGGCAAGTTGCTCATCTTCCGAGCTGGGGTTGACGCGGGGTTGCTTGGGTTGGCGATTCTCGGCGTCCTCGCGAGCGCGGCGGGCGTTTACTACTACCTGCGCGTTGTCGTTTACATGTTCATGCGGCCTGCGGCAGAAGGCGCGTTGCCACTCGAGCGCACCTGGATGACCGAGCTGGCGCTGGGTATCTGCGCGGTCGGCGTCGTCTGGTTCGGCGTCGCGCCAGGCACGGTGAGCGCGTGGTTGTCGCGCGCTGGAATGGTGCTCGGGGGCTGAAGGCAAACTACCCTCGCGCGCCTCATGGCAAAGCGCGAGACCATCGAAGTTGAAGTCGACGGGCGCACCCTTACACTCTCGAATCAGACCAAGGTGCTGTATCCCGAGCCCGGCTTCACCAAAGGCCAGGTGGTCGACTACTACCAACGGATAGCGCCGGTGTTGGTGCCGCACCTGAAAGACCGCCCGCTGACGTTGAAGCGCTACCCCAATGGGGTGGGCAGCATGTTCTTCTTCGAGAAGAACGCCACCCAGTCGCGGCCCGAGTGGGTGAAGACGGTTCCTATTTTTGGGTACGGGCGCGGCGAACACCTCAACTTCCTTCTCTGCAACGACGCGCCGACGCTGGTGTTCGCAGCAAACCTCGCCGCGCTCGAGCTGCATCCGTCGCTGTCGCACGCGCAAGATCTCGAGCGGCCCTCGATGGTGGTGTTCGAACTCGACCCGGGCCCACCGGCGAACTTGGTCACCTGCTGCAAGGCGGCGCTGGTGCTGCGCGAGGTGTTCGAGAAAGCGGGGCTGAAGTCCGTCGCCAAGACATCTG
>JANOHG010000792.1:0-4273 GCA_031406375.1 Archangiaceae bacterium
CCGACGCGACCGCCACCGAAGAGCCCGGTGTCTCCGCCGTCACCCGTCTTCGTGTAGATGCTTGTCATTTCTGGGTTCCTTTTTGGGGCCCTTGAAGCGGCGCGGGCCCCCAGCCAGTTGAGATCGACCCCGAAGCCGAGCGCGAAAGTAGGTGGTGTGCCCATGAAGAACAAAACGGGAACGCCAAAATAGACGTTGTGCTTGCTGCGAAGAGGTACGGGTTGACGGTGGAGTACATCGGTCAGAACTCTTAGCAGGACGTCGAACAACGCAGTAAGCAGCAGTAGGTGTCTTTGTCACCTGCTCGGAGTCTGACGATCAGTGCGCTGTTCGCTTGGTCGCCTTTCTACGCGGGCTCGAGTCTTCGGCAAGATGAACACCACAATGAAAGGCGAGGAAGAACGAAGCTGGAAACGGCTGCACGCCGACCAAAGCAGACCGGCTGCGAATCAACCGAGAGCGCCGTGGCAGTGGACGCGCGCCTGTCTCTGGCTCAGAATTGCCCGCGAGCAGCAATGGGGGGTCCATGGACCGCGTCACGATGAAGTTCCACTTGTTGCGCGAAGTCGTCGTGGTTGTTCACACCAAGGCCGCCCCTTCGGACGCCGAGTGGAGTCGGTACCTCGACTTCATGCGCAGCTATCCGGGCGACTTCATGAGGCTGCGGACCCTGGTGTGGAGCGCCGGCGGCGGGCCTTCGAGCAAGAAACACCGTGACGAGCTCCGCGAGATGTTCGCCGGGCGCAGGCACCGCTCGGCCGTGGTGATGACCTCGATGGTGTCCCGCATGGTGATGACTGCGGTGACCTGGGTTCACCCCGATCTGAAGTTCTTTGCACCCGCCGACCTCGCGCTCGCGCTCGACTACCTCGCAGTGGGCGAGGAACTCCGACCAGAGATCCTCGCCGCATTGCAGAGCGTGCAGAACGATCTCGCAAAGGCCGCCGCCTAGGCGATGTCTGCTCGCCTGGGGCGCGCAGCATTCGCGTGGTGTCGTTGGCGCCAGCGCAGTTCGAAAATCCCACGCTTGACTGCGCGCTTTTTTCGCTTGAGCGACGCGGCAGTCGCCGTTGCCTGGGAGCGCCGTGGGCTGACTATTTCCACCGCATCGTGTACCGCGAAGACTCGCGATCGAGCACCAGACCATTGGAAAACACGTCTTTTCCCCCCGCCATTTCGAGCACACACCTGAAGACTTGCGGAAAGACGTGCGGCACCAACGCCTGCGTCATCAACCCCGGTGGGTAGCGGATCTCGAAAGTGGATGCGTTTGGCGCCTTGTCAACCACGCGCAGCGTCACTGCGCTGCTGTTGACGAGGCTCCACCGCTTCTGAATACCGGCGAAGACGATCTGCGGACTCACCACCTTGAAGAGCAGCCGATAGAAGGGGCCGCCCAACAGCTCGCGGTTGAAGTCGTAGATCCACTTGTCGCGCGCTGCGCCGTCCCCTGGCAACTTGAACAGCAGGTCGAAGCCGATGCAGATCAGCGAGAACAGATGGACATTTGGCATCCACCGTCCAAGTAGCGGGCTCGTGAAATAGGCGTTGAGTGGCGCAGGGAGTTCGGGGTGCGCCTGCTTGAGCGAAAGACTGTTCAGCAAGGCCTTGGCCACGGCGCTGTTCGTCAGCACCTCTGGGTAGCTATCCACGCCATGAGGCAGCTGCGACAAGTACTCAGCAAGCTTCGGAAACGTCGGCATCGAAGAGGTCACCGCGCAACCGTACCCTATCGTTGGAAGGGCCAAGTGCTGTCGAAGCTGTTCCAGCCATCGTGAGCGCGCTGGCGGGGAGCTCGATCTCCGACATGGCGACCGATGTTCGGCGCGCGACGCAGGCCGCCCGCGACGCGGCCTGAGCCAAGACCCGAGACCGGCAATGCGAATCGCTTGACGGCTATAGGGTCGCGCTCTGGCACTCGCGCGACACACAACGCGAAAGCGACATTGGCGTGCATCGATGGTGCTCTCGTCGCGGGGCCAATACACCGCGAGCCGGGCAGAGGAGCATCGCGCAGCATGACAATGGAGTTGTCGCCGCGCACCGCGGCAATCAGGTGATCGGCCACGTCGCCTGCGCACCATCACCTTGACCGCCGGCGACAAAGTGAGGTGAATGCGGCCGTGCGTGTCGCGGCGTCGTCCGCGCCCAGGCTCGCTCACGCCGCAGGACCCCGTCGCGGCTCCACGCCAGCGAACGCCCTCGATCCTTCAAAGCCGGCCACATGGGGCCGCGACCAGCAATCCCAGCGGGCGAAGCCGCGTTGTGCCGACCAAGCGGCGCAGCGGAATGCGATGCGGGCGCACGTTCGCGCACTCGCCGCGTGCGTCAGTCCTCGTCCTTCGAGCCAGCCGGCAGGAAAATCCACGGGAAGGTCACCGACACCTTCCCGCCGCCCAGCGGCTCTGGGAACCTCCACTTCACGATCCGCCCCACCATGCACTGCTCGACGGTCGCGTTCTGCAGCGTCGTCTCGGCGACGGCTGCTTCCTTCACGAGACCGTCCGCTTCGATCCAGAAGTGAACCGCGACCTTTCCGGTCAGCTGCTGGGGTTTCTGCTCGTAACAGAACTTGATCTCGTTCTGGTGGCGCCTGATCACCTTCGCGATCACATCCTTCGACAGCCCGCCCTGTCCAGCGTCCGGGGCAGACGCGGACGCCGCGAACACCGCGACCATCTCCGGCTCGTCGGGCCGCAGGTGCAGGTCCGCGAACGCCTTCGAACCGGCGAGGAGGAACGGCTGCAGCACCCGCCGCGGTCGGCCGTCGGCGGACGCCGCGAACGTCCAGCTGCGGACTGCGGCGAGCACGCACCCCGGCACCGACGACGCCTTCACCCCTTCGCTCGCTTCCTCAATCGATCGCGCGAGCACCGCCCCCGAAGGGCCGACGCTGAGGCGGAGGGTCACCCGCCCCTCGAGCTTCGGGTTCTCCGCGCGCGCGGCGGCGTAGCAGGCGACGATCTCTTCGCGCCGCGCCCGGACCAACTCGGCGACCTGCGCCTGGGTCAGGCCGCCGTCCCGCGGCTCGACCTCGGCTGGGAGCGGCTTGCTGCTCGGGGAGAAGCGGTGGCTGACCCAGGTCGTCCCGCCCGGCGGGAACTCGAGTCGCCTCAGTTGCTCGTCGAGACAGAGGCCAACCGTCGGCGGCCTCGTCGCCGCAACGCGGGCCTGCTCGACACTGCCACCGTCCGACACCAGCCACTCCGCCTGGACGTGGCCCCTCGATTTGTCCCAACAGGCGGCGATGTCCGCGCTGTGAAACGCGACCACGTCTTCCACCACTTCGAGCGCCGCTCCCCCGTCGACACGGGTCGGAGCGGGGGCCGCGGCCAGCCAGAGGAGCGGGAGCCAGAACATCAGCGCTCCCTACCATGGCGCACCTGATGGAGGTGCTGCCAAAGGTGGGGTACCGGCAGTGGACGCTGTCGGTGCCGTTCGTGCTGCGGTGGCCCCTAGCAGATGCAGGTGCGGCTGCAACGCCAAAGTCCCCGAAACCGCCCGAAACCGCTGTACGAAGCAACACGGCCCCGCCCTGCGCCTTTCCCCCGTACCCGAGGCGCTTCGCCTGCCGCCGCTGCCAGCGGAAGATGGCGCGGGTGAGGCATCGCTCGAGGGTGAACCGTTCACCGCGTGAATGGCAGCGGGTGTCGGGGTGACGCTGGCCGCGGTTGCATGGGTTCAGCTGCGACTGCGGCGCGGGCTCTGAACGAGAGCGAGCCCACGGGCTGCCGATCGCCAACCCGCCGACGCGCACTGGATTAGACCCGTCTTGTTGCAAGCAATTATCGCTGTTGAGTAAGCAATCTCGGCGAACGAATCCAATTGCCCATTGATCAAACTTGATTCGCGCTTCTCAACAGCCAGCGGTGGCGCGACGAAACTCCTGCGTCGAATCAGGCCCGCCGGCGTCGGCGGAGCACGATGGCTCCCATCGCGATCAGCCCGAACCAGATCGCCGAGCCATCGGTTGTCGCGCAGCCACAACCACTGCCGTTGATGGCTCCGCCCCCACCGAATCCGCTGTCGCGCTTGCCGCCGCCTACCGTTCCGCCACCTGCTCCGCCTACCGTTCCTCCACCGGCGCCGCCCACCGTTCCTCCACCGGCGCCGCCCGCCGTTCCTCCGCCAGCGCCGCCCGCCGTTCCGCCACCGGCTCCGCCCGCCGTTCCTCCGCCAGCTCCGCCCGCCGTTCCTCCACCGGCTCCGCCCGCCGTTCCTCCGCCAGCTCCCCCCGCCGTTCCGCCTCCGGCTCCGCCCGCCGTTCCTCCGC
>JANOHG010000831.1:0-3881 GCA_031406375.1 Archangiaceae bacterium
CGGCGGCCACAAACGGGTCGACTTGAACGACCTGGGGCAGAGCGTCGATGCGAGTCCGCGCGCGCGGCCTCTTTCGGGGCCGACGAACGCAGTGGTCGCTGCGCCGGTGAGCACGAAGCTGATGGAAGACCTGCTCAACGATTTCGCGCGAGGCCTCGGCGTGAGCTTTCGCGAACAGGACGTCGACGACTCGGCGCTCACGCTCGAGGCGGCGCTCGCGTCAGCCGCAGTGGCGGTCGGGCGAGGAATTCTCGTCGCGGTCGCGCTGGGCCCCGCCCTCGCCCAGCATCGCCGGTTGGCGCTGATGCTTCAGACCTCGATGTTGAGCGGCAAGCGCGCGTGGCAGATTTACGACCCCCTTTCGGGTGAGCTGCACTGGGTGAGCGAGGGCGACTTGTTGACGCGCACCGAGCTTCCGTTTTCTATCAAGACCAACCGGCGGATTACGCGCATCGCGTTACCGGTCGTCAAGGCCAGCACGCTGTAAGGGGCGTTCAATGACAAGGCTCGGCGGTTTGGTGATTGCGTGTTGGGCGGCTTCTTCCTTCGCCGACGCTGTCGATGTCTCGGTGAACTCAGCAGTGGTGATGGGCAGGGGTCAGCCGTCGGTGAACGTTCACATTCAGGAAGCAATCTTAGGCTTCAAGCTGAACCTCAAACGCAGCGACGGAAAGGACGTCGAGATAAAAGGAGGCGGCAAGGTTGGGCAAACGCGGGTGCTCGAGCTGCACCAGCCAGAAGGAAAGTTCAGCTACGTCGGCGCGCTGACGGTCACCTTCCCCAATGGCACCAGCTCGCAGATGCCGCTGCAGTTCGACACGCAGCTGTGGGGCGATCTTCAGATGAAGTGCGAGAAGTCCGACATCGACTTCGAGCAGCGCAAGGTGAAGTTCACGCTCTCGCGCCCGGCGGGGAAGGCCGTGGTGCAGGTGTTGATGGACAGCGGGAAATTCGCTCTCAATGGCGAGGTGCCGTTCAAGGGCGAACCGGCGAACACGCCGCTTCAGATTTCGTGGCCACAGCTGCCGGGCAAGGTGATGAAGGTCTCGATTCAGGCGCACGACACCGTGGGGTTCTTTACCGGAGTCGAGTTCTCGCCCTGGCAAATCGACATTGCGCACCAAGAAGTGAACTTCGCTTCTGGTCGATGGGAAGTGACCGGCACCGAGGCTGAGAAGCTCGAAGAGAGCTACGTCACCATCACCGACGTGGTGAACAAATACGGGCAGTACGCCGAGGTGAAGCTGTACGTGATTGGACATACGGACACGGTTGGGAAAAGCGACGCCAATCGCACGCTCAGCCTCAACCGCGCGCGCGCCATCGCGGCTCATTTGCGCAAGCGGGGCCTGAAGGTTCCGATTTTCTACGAGGGCTACGGCGAAGAAGCGCTGCTGGTCGGAACAGGGGATGAGGTGGCTGAAGCTGTGAATCGCCGCGCCGACTACGTGATGTCGATCAACCCGCCAACGCTCGGCAAGGTGCCGTTCGAGCCGCGGTGGCAGCGGTTGTAGTAGGTGGGCGACGCGCGTTACTGCAAGGGGCGGAACCGCACCGAGGTGACCTGCCCCGGCTTGACGGTGATTTCTTCGATCTTCGTCAATTTCGGGTGCACCAGCCGAAGCGAATAGACCCCAGGCGCGAGAAGAAACTTCCTCGAGCCTTCTACGTCGGTTGCGACCAGCCGATTGTTGATGTGCAGCGAGCCATAGGGGATTGCGTCGAACAGCAGGGTTCCCTTCGGTCGGACCCCATCGATTCCTCGTCGGGAAACGCCCGTCACCCCTTCGTCGGGCTTCAGCGACCCGTCGATGATTGCGACGGGCTCGCGCTCGGGCTCAGGGGTCACTTCGTCGACAGGCTCACCTTCGGGCAAGCGTCCACCCACCGCGACCGCGACCGCGACCGCGAGCTCTGCGGGCTTCTGCGGTGGAACCTCTGGGGCGGTCGCGACGATTGAATCCTCGATGGGCGAAGGCGGCTTTACCGCCGGCTGTGCCTGGAGCACTGCGACTGCGAGGCCGCCGATCATCCCTACCGCGACACACGCAGTCACGATCCACGGCAGCAGCGTCTTCCTAGGCAACTCGGTCGCGATGACCGCGGGTGGAGTCTCGGCCGGCAACGAAACGGGTGGATCGACAAAAACGGTGGGCGCGCTGGGCGGTGGATCGACGGGCGCAAGCCTGCGTGAAGGACGCAGCCCTGGCATCTGCGCGGTCTGTTCCTTCGCTGCACCCTCGAGCTGCTCCTTCTGGCCGCTGCGCTTGGCGGTCTCATCGTCGAGGTCCATCGGCGCGAACGCACGCACCCCTGGCATCTGGGCTGTCTTCGGGCGCTCGTTTGCAGTCGGAACGCTTGGGGCCGGGGTCGCGGTCTGCTGGGTGGGAGGCTCGTGGTGGCGGTTCACCTGGCGCGTTTTGCCCAGCGCGTAACCGTCGATGACGCGTGTTTGAGAAGCATCCAGCCCGAGCAATGGATGTTCGATGCTCAGCGCGCGTTCTGCTGCTTCCAGCTCGTCACGGAACATCTGGCGAAGGAAGAGCCCTGAGTTCGAGTCGTCGGTGCTCGACGAGCTCTTGAGCACGAAATGGGAAAGCGCGCGATCCAGCTCATGGGCCGACTGGAATCGCTGATCCAACGGGCGGGCGAGCGTCTTGAGTACGATCTGAGACAGCTCGGTCGGCACGTCGGGGTTGAGCCTTGCAGGTGGGGCAATCAGGCTCTCTTGAACTGCCCGGAGCACCGCAACGTCGCTGTCACCTTCGAACAGTCGTCCACCGGTCAGCATTTCCCATAGCGTGATTCCGAGCGCGAACACGTCGCAGCGGGCGTCGACTTTTTCTCCGCGCGCTTGCTCAGGCGACATATAGGCGAACTTGCCTTTGAGCATGCCGGGAGCAGTGAAGTTGGTGCCCGCTTTCGCGATCCCGAAATCGGTGAGCTTCACTCCGCCGTCGAAGCTCAGCAGGACGTTGTGGGGGGTCACGTCACGGTGCACCAGCGCCAGCGGCTTGCCCTTGTCGGACAGCGTGTGGGCGTAGTGAAGCCCCCTCGCGACCTGGGCTCCAATCGCCGCGACGAGAATCGGAGGAAACGGCATGGCCAGCTCACGGCAGCGCCGACGCAGCTCCCACAGCGAGGCGCCGTGCACGTATTCCATCGCGATGAACCAGGCGTCGTCGTGCTTGTCGAAATCGAATATCTGCACGACGTTCGCGTGGTTCAGCCGTGAAGCGAGCCGGGCTTCGGCTTTGAACATGTCGATGAAACCCTGATCGCTCGAGAGGAACGCCTTGATCCTCTTGATGACGACTTCCTTCTCGAAGCCTTCATGGCCGACCGCGGTGCACAGATACAACTCGGCCATCCCGCCTTCGGCGAGCTTGCGCTTGACCAGGTAACGACCAATTGAGGAGCCGGCAAGGACCATCGACACAGCGATCGCCGACTCTACTCGCAGTTCCCAAGTTCGGAACTAGGAACCCCTTTCGTTCAACCCGCGGTTTACTTCTCGAAGATCGCCTTCACGAAACCGAACAGGCTGCTCTTTTTCGGCTTGAGGTCGTCGATCTTCACCTCGTTGGTCTCGCCTGGGGCCAGGGGTTCCATCTCGACTGCAGGCTTCTTGCGCCGCGTCGGGTCGAGCGACATCGTGCTGAACTCGTCTTCGCCTTCGTACGAAATCTGCGCGCGGGGACGGTCTCCCGCTTTGGAGGCAGCGCTGCCAGACGGCTTCGAAGGTGGAGACATAGGGGTAGGTTAGGTGAAGGCGACCTCGCCAATCAATTGACCCACCTGGGTCCTCGTGGGAGCTTTCAGCACGTTCATGTCGCGGCACCTTCTCGCAGCGTTTGCGTTGGTTGGTTATTCGGCCTGCG
>JANOHG010000832.1:0-1922 GCA_031406375.1 Archangiaceae bacterium
GCGCCGCGGCGACGAGCACCACCGCTGACGCTGCGTGCGACGCAACCCACAGAAGCCAAACTGAGACCAGCAGCTGCCCCAGCGTAAGGGCGACGTTCAGCCTCGCGGGAATCGGGTAACGCGCGCCGATCATGTGACGCTCTCGAGCAACGCTTGAACATCTGGCCGCGAGTGAAGCCGCGGAAGTTTGGCGATGCCTCGCAGGCTCAGCTCGACCGCTGCCTGTGCGAGCCGCCCGGCTTCGACGATTCGCACCGTCGCGGCAGATGCTCCGAGCCGAGCGACGATGGCATTGACGATCGCCCGCTCGAGGGGCGCCGCCGACTCGACAATCAGACGCAGCGCTCGGGTGGTTGGATCCAGGTAGGCGCAGAAGTCGGTTGCGCTGGCGCCGAGCAGATCTCCCGTCGCATCCGCGTCGACTGCGCGTGAGAGGAGCTGAAATCGCAAGGGTCGCGCGGAGACGACGCGCACGCGGTCGCCCACCTTGTAGCCGTGGAAGCCCGCGAAGCTTCCCAGCAGCACATCGTATTCCGCGCCTTCCACCAACTCCCACGCGAAGCGGCGGTCTGCGGGGTCACGGGGTGAAGCGAAGAGCAGCAGCGTGCGCTCGAGCGCTGGGCGGTAGGCTTGCGTCTGGGAGCACTGGAGTCCAATCGGCGCTTCAGTCGAGCTGACTGCGTCGAACATGCGACAGCCCACAGCCAGGTGCTCCTCGAAGAATGCGCGGTAGCGCCCCAGGGGCGTGCCCGACCAGGCGTAGAGCTCGATGCCGCGCAGCGCCTCGCGAATGAGCGTAACGTCGGGGCCCCCCAGAAGCGTGCGCAGCACCCCGACGACGAATTCGGGCATCCCAGTCAACACCCGAGGTCTTTTCTCTAGCAGCGCGCGTCTGACGCTGGCGATCCGAGCTTCAACCTGCGGGGCGCGCAGCTCGCTAGGGCTTGGCAAAAGCCTGCGTTTCAAGAGCCACGGAGTTTGTTCAATCATCACCGCCGACGAGTAGCCGGTGAGAATTCCGCCTGGGCTAAGTGCCGTCTCGAGAGTTCCCTGGATCATCAGGGACGGCGAGGAAAGAATCTGCGTGCACCCGTGACCAATCGCTAGCTGCGCAGCGACGTCGAGCTGAAACGCGCGAAAATTGTCGACGTGCGCGCGGGTGAACGGAACAAAGTTGCGCGAGCTCGAGCTATGGCCGAAGGCGCGCGTCGTTCCACGCTCGAACGCGCCTCCACAGGTGTCTGCGCTCAGCGCCTGGGCGACGAGCGCGCGGTAGTCGTCGTAGCCCGTGGTGCGAAGGTGGCGGCGATAGCTGTCGAGGTCGTTCCAGATGCGCGGGTCGTGGAGCTGCGCAATTCGGGTCCCTGCGAGCGCATTCGCCATCCGGCGATGAAGAATCGCCTGTGCCGCGCGCGGGTCGGCATCCGCGCTCATCGACCGGCGGTGGCGCCGCCGCAGGTAGTACTTCAAGAGAAACCGAAGCACGCTATCCCTTCGCGCCATACGGAGCCGGGTAGCTGCGCGCGTGCTGCGCGCGGTACCATTCTCGGAGCTTTGGCAGGTTCTGCATCGCGACCTGGGGATGCAGGTGGTGGACGATGTGGCAGCCGATGTTGCGCGGTGCGAAGATGAGCCGCCCCATCGGGCCGAGGTTGTGGTCGACGGTCGTCTTCATAATCGTGTGAACCGTGCGATCCGTGGTTGGCACGTAGTCATGCTCGCGCAGCACCCGGTACCCGGCCAGCAGCCCCGACACCATCACCGGCACGAAGTAGTAATAGAGCGCGTGGTAGGGGAAGAACGCGGTGAAGGTGAAGAGCGCGGTGTGGGCAATCACCTGGCCAAGCTCTTCTTTTGCACAGGCGAGGACTTCTGGGTTGTGGCGCAGGTCTTTGCTCGACCTGTCCTGCATGAAGATCCTC
>JANOHG010000870.1:0-6566 GCA_031406375.1 Archangiaceae bacterium
TGAAGTGGAAAGTTGGCCATCTGTTTGTAGGATGGCACGACGAACAAATTGGGAATCGCAGTCGGGCGCACCACGTCGGTGAGCGAGACGGTGGTGTTGGTAAGCCAGTGAAAGACGTTGGTCGACACCGACCGAACGTCGATGCCCAACGACTTGCCTGCGTGCCCCTGAGTATCGAGGTCGACGAGCAGTACCCGAAGGCCCTTCTTGTTCGCAAACCAGGCGGCGGTGTTAACTGCCAGTGTCGTTTTACAGGTGCCGCCCTTCTCGTTGATGAAGGCGATTCGGCGCAGCGTCACTTCTTCTTCTCAATCAACTGATCAATCTTTCCTTCAACCGACGACAGAAGTCGTTCGAGGTCGTCGACCTTTTCGCGCAAAATTTCCAGATCGCCGGTCGACGGAAGATTCATAGCCGAGAGCGCACTGCGCAGGCTCTTATCGAGCGTCCCCTTCGCCGTCAGGGTGCGGGAAACAAGGGTTTGAATGGTCGCGACGAACTTCTCGTTCGACAACAGTTGCTGCGCGATCTTGCCGATCCGCTCTTCACCGGTTGCCACCAACTTCTTCATCACAGGGTTGTTGTTGAGCATGGACGCGCGGATGCTGATCTCCGCGTTCGAGCGTGTCAAGGTTGCAAAAAAGCTCCAGTGATTCCTGTTCTCCTCGACAAGCGACTCATCATCGTCACGGGCAAAGGCGGCGTGGGAAAGACCACGATCGCCACTGCTCTCGCGCTTGCCAGTGCCCGTTCCGGCCGGCGCACGCTGGTGTGCGAGGTTAACGCGCGCGAGCGGGTTTCTGGGTTGCTTGGCAGACCAGAAACGGGGGCGCAAATCACCTCGCTCGAAGAGAACCTCTGGGCGGTCGACGTGAAACCGCACGAAGCGATGCGACAGTACGCGTTGATGGTCTTGAAGTTCGAGAGCATTTACAACGCGGTCTTCGAGAACCGGCTGGTGCGCTATTTCCTCCGCTTCGTTCCCTCGCTGCAAGAGCTGGTGATACTCGGAAAAATCCTCTTTCACCTCAAAGAGAAGCGGCCAGACGGAAGTTTGCGCTTCGAAAGGATAGTCATCGACGCGCCATCGACGGGCCACGCGATCACCTTCTTCTCGGTGCCAAAGGTGATCCTCGACACGGTGCCCGCGGGGGCGCTTGCCAACGACGCGAAGTGGATGCGCGAGTGCTTGATTGACCCCGCGATCACTGCCGCGGTGCTGGTGACTCTGCCGGAAGAAATGCCGATTAACGAAACGCTGGAGCTGGCCGCAGCGCTCAAGGACCGCGTCCAGATTCACCCGCAGGCAGTGGTGGTGAACGCCTACATTCCGACCCGCTTCTCGGCTGCCGATCTCGAGCAGCTACCCGCGGGCGAGCTGCGCGATCTCGCGCTCGCTCATCAAGCGCGCGCCAACCTTTCGGTTTCCGCCGTCGAACGACTCAAGGTCCTGGGGCTGCCGTTGTCCACCGTGCCACGCTTGTTCACTGCCAGCTTTGGCCGCGCAGCGATCGAAGAGGTCAGTTTGCATCTGGGGGCGAAGTGAATCCGATTCAAGACGCCCTGCACAAGAGCAACGTCGTGGTCTGCGTCGGCCCGGGAGGAGTCGGAAAGACGACGGTCGCGGCGACCCTCGCGTTGCGCTCGGCCGTCGACGGAAAAGGGTCGTTGGTGTGCACGATTGATCCCGCCAAGCGACTGGCCAATTCGCTTGGGCTGGCCGAGCTTGGAAACGCCGAGATGAAGATAGAGGATCCGATCCTCGCTCAGGCATCGGGTCAACAGCCGCGCGCTTCGATGCACGCGATGATGCTGGACATGAAACGGGCATGGGACGAGTTAATCGAGCAGCGCGCTCCACCCGATAAACGCGAGAAGATACTCGGCAACCGCTTCTACCAGTCACTGTCGACCGCGCTGGCGGGGTCGCAGGAATACATCGCGATGGAAAAGCTGTGCGAGCTGAGGACGCAGCGCGGCTATCCGCTGATTGTTCTCGACACTCCACCGACTGCGCATGCGCTCGACTTTCTCGACGCTCCCAATCGGATCCTCGACTTCCTCGACAATGATGCCGCCAAATGGCTGCTCACTCCAGCGCTTGCAGCTGGGAAGATCGGCCTCAAGCTCTTCAACCTCGGCTCAAGCTACGTCGCGAAGACGATTTCGAAGTTCACCGGCACCGAGACGCTGCAAGAGCTGGCGAACTTCATGCTGCACATGAGTTCGATGTACGAAGGATTCCGAGAACGCGCGCACCAGACCCGTGCGTTACTGGAAGCAGACACCACGTCCTTCGTGCTCGTGACAGGGCCAATGCCCGAACGGCTCGATGAGGCGGTCTTCTTTCACACTACCCTTCTGCAGAATCACCTCAACATCGCGGCGGTCGTCGTGAACCGCGTTCATCCTTCCGTTCCAGCTGAGCTCTGGAGTCGGGCCAAGCGATTGCCTGAGGAACTGCGCAAGCGCATCGAAGCGACCCTGAACGAGAATGACCATCTGGCGTCGCAAGATGCGCGAGGAGTCGCGCGCCTTGCCGAGCTTTGTGCCCCGACACCGCTCGTGCTGATTCCTCGGTTCGAGTTGGACGTACATGACCTCACAAGCCTTTGGAAGACTTCGCGTTTCCTCGTTGGGGAAGCGCACATCGAAACTCTACCCCCGCGGCGTTAAGCTCGACCTTTTGGGAACTGCTCGGATGGCCGGGCTGTCAGTCGAGGACTCGAGGAAATCATCTTGTCCAATCGAAGCAACCTGTTGATGGCGTTGACGCTGGGGCTCGCCGGCTGCAGCCACATCAAGCCGATCGCCACCCCAGACGAAAAGCGCGACGTGAAGTTCGAAGAGGTCCTCATCATCGGGGATCTCGCGCTCGAGAAGCTCAACGACGAAGAGCTCTTCGCTGGAGGCACGTCCTTCTTTGCTTCAGAGGACTTCGCTCAGGCCGCGCGTTACTTCGGTCGGTTGGGCGACTTTCACCCCAAGAGCATCCATCGACGCGCTGCGCTGTACAACGCGGGTCTGTCGCTCGAGAAACTCAAGCTTTGGGAAGAAGCGCATCAACGCTTCCACGAGTTGTCAGATCCGGCGAAGGGCACAGGCGACGCGCTCGACGCAGCGTTTAGAGTCGCTGAGACCCTGTACCATCTGGGGCGATTCGACGAGGCGGTGGTGGTGCTGAGGGTCATCGGCGCGCGCAGCGATCTTTCAGTCAACAAGCGAATGGAAGCGCGGGTGCAGCAAGGAATCTGCGAGCTCGAAAGCGGGCAGCCTGAAGTCGCCGAGATGACGCTGCGCAAGGTGATGAGCACCTGGCAGGACCTGCCGGACAAGGACCTGGTTGACGAGTACTTTCCTGCTCAGGCGCAGTTCTTCATGGGCGAGATTTATCGTCTGCACTACGAAGCGGTGACCCTGGACGCCAACAAGACCAGTGACCAGCTCGCCAAGGAAGTCGAGTACAAAGCTGAGCTGTTGTTGTCAGCCCAGGGGCACTACCTTCGAGCGATTCGCATTGGCAACGGCCACTGGGCGACCGCGGCTGGGGCTCAAATTGGCGGGCTTTACGAGAATCTTTACGAACACATGATGCACGCGCCTGCTCCAATCGAGCTGAACAAAGACGAGGGCGCCGTCTACAGCCAAGAGCTGAGAAAGAAGATCCGAATTCTGATCACCAAGGCGATCACGGTGTACGAGCGCACGCTGGAAGCTGCCGAGCGCATTGGGGCCTCGAGCCCATTCGTCGAACGCACCCGCGCCAGCCTGAAGCGGATGAAAGACATGTTGTTGGCGGACGCGAAGGCGGAAGAAGATGTTCCTCCGGCGAAGGTCCCTCACGGCTGAGGTGGCTTCAGCTAGAAGTTCGCGGAAGTGATTGATGCGATCTTCAGTGCTGAAGCTCTGGCCGAGATCCGCGCATACAAGGATCCGCTTTACCTATCGGTGCCCATCACCGAGCTGATGGACCTTCTGTTCTGGGTGGTGTTTCTGCGGCTGGGCATCCCGCGGTTGTACGAATGGTCGCTTGGCGTGACTGCGCGGGTGGATCGTCGCTTTCCGAAGCTGCGATCGATTCGGGTGGTGAGAACAGTTCCAATCGTCATTGCCAGGCTCTGGGGCGGATCGGGCTGGGGCGCAGCGATGCTCTTCGCGATGGTGCTCTTGCAGGTAAGAACGCTGATTTTCCTGCCGTCGGATTTCTATTTCGAATTCATCCACGAGCAGAAATTCGGAATGTCGACCCAAACGCTTGGGATGTACGGGTGGGATTTCGCGAAGGGGTTGTTCATCGGTTCCTTGATGCTGGCAGCGCTCTCATTCGGAATGTTGGGCCTGGCCCGGCGACTGCCGAAGTGGTGGCTGATCATCGGGGTTGTCGGGGCGATCGGCCTGATTTTCTCGGCTGCGCTCGACCCGTATCGCGGCCAAGTCTACTTCGACCGGGTTCCGCTTCCGGCGGGGGAAGTACGTGATGCGATCTCGGCGTTGCTGCACAAAGCAGACATCGACTTCAAGGACGTGATGGTCGAGAAGACGCTCAGCAAAACAGTACGGGTGCAGGCTTACTTCGCGGGTAAGGGTCCGACGCGAACAATCGTGCTCAACGATGCGCTGCTCAAAGAGCTCACTACCCCTGAAATTCTCGCCGCCGTCGGGCACGAAGCCGGACACGTTCATGAGCGGCGCTGGCTGGCACAATTGGGGGCAACGCTCGCCCTGCTTGGGTTCCTATACTTCGTCGAGGTTCTTTTCCGAGTAAGCGCGAAGAGAAGCTGGTGGGGAATCAAAGAGCGAGCAGACGTGCGAACCATTCCGCTTATTTTCTTCGTGTTCTGGCTGGTCACCCAAATCGTCTCGCCCATCAGCGCGGCCTTCAGTCGCCATCGCGAGTTCGAGGCGGATCAGTTCGGTGTTCGACTCACCGGCGATGCCGCGACATTTCGGCAGATGCTGATCAAGATTGCGCGGGTCAACAAGATGGATCCGGATCCACCGAAGTGGATCGTGCTCCGCGGGTGGTCGCACCCACCGATTCGCGAACGGCTCGCGGCGATTCAGTAGCAGCCTGGAAAAACCGGCGGCGGGTAGCGCTGCTGGGCCTGCTACCCGCCAACTCGGTGAGGCCTTCGGAAAGTCCCCACTTCCGAGGTCCTCGTTTCTCAGCGTGCGCGGGTGGCCTTGCCGCTGCTCACTGACTTCACTGCCATCGAGGCGATCGCTTTCACCAAGCCGCGCGCGCGGCGTCCGGCTGGAGTTTCTCCGTGTGGGTCTGCCTCGACCGCCTGGGTGAGATCGGTGAGGCCCTCGCGGTCTCCTGCCTTGACGCGGATCTCTCCGCGGTTGGCGAGAGCGATTGGGTTCTTCGCGTCCCCGACGATGGCGGCTGAGTACTCACCCACCGCTTCGTCGATTCGACCCAGCTTTTGGTAGACGGTACCCAGCGCCGCGTGAGCGGCGGAATCTCTGGGGTTCATCGCAACGAGGCCTTCGAAGACGATTCTTGCTTCGTCGAGTCGGCCTGCGGATGCAAAGTCACAGCCGATCTGTGCGATTGCTTTGGCGTTCTCAAACGTTAATCCCGCGACCTCAGCCCAGGTCGTCTCGCCATTCGCCACCGCCAGCAGCGTCGTCGTGATCGGCTGACCCGCGGAGCTGTTCTCTTCCACCTGCTTGACAAATCTGTTCATGTCATTCACTTGATGTTTCTGATGGAGGCCATGGACATTTCATGGAACGCCGTCGTGATGTTTGTGATCAGTTGATACATCTGCTGATAGCGTTGCGTGATTTTCATCATTTCCTGCTGCGCGGCTGCCTTGTCGTGATCCTTGGCGGTCGGGTCATTCAGAAGTTCGATCAGTTTTTTTTCTTTTTCCTCCATTGTTTTGCCGATATTTACCAAGGCTTCATCGAGTGTCTTCGCCTTGGGTTGAGCACGGGTGGCGTCTTTACCGTCAGCTCCGTCCTTCCCATCAGCCCCACGTGTCCCGTCCTTTCCATCTGAGCCACGTACGTCATCCTTGGCGCCGACCGATTCTGTGCCTGCTTTGCTCTTCTGGTTTGCCAATTGACTGAGGTACGAACTGACGGCCTGAAAAACCACCTGCCCATTGCCGCCAGTGCTCAGGACCTGGAGCTTCTCAAGCAGCTCCGGATTATCCAGCAGATACTGCGCGGCGGCCTTGACCCGATCAGAAGCATGAGGGTGGTTGATAAGAATTTCAAGATTGCCGCGATCGAACTTTCCGTCACCTATATGATTGTCTTGCTTATCGAAGGTCGTGAAGTTGGCCGCAACAATCATTAGCATTTCGTATTCTTTTTCGTTCTTTGCATGCTGGTCTGCGGCCTTTTTCTGATCGGGTGTTTGCGTTTGCGTCTCGCTTCCCTTCGACAGCCCCTTGTCCGTCTTCTCTATGACTGCCAGAGCGGCCAGACTGAGCTGAGCAGTCTGAGCAGTCTGAGCAGTCTGAGCAGTCTGAGCAGTCTGAGCAGTCTGAGCAGTCTGAGCAGTCTGAGCAGTCTGAGCAGTCTGAGCAGTCTGAGCAGTCTGAGCAGTC
>JANOHG010000920.1:0-5210 GCA_031406375.1 Archangiaceae bacterium
CGCCAGTGCTCAGCGTTGGGGATCATGTCGCACATATAGAAGTAGTAGGGAAGGATCCGCGCGTGATCGAGCAGCATGAATGACAGCTCGAGCAAATCAGTCGACGTAGAATTCACACCGCGTAACAACACGCCTTGATTGCGCACATCCCGAAAACCCAGCTCAAGCAGCTTCTTCGCCGCCTTTCCCAGCAGTGGCGTCACTTGATTGGCATTGTTGACGTGCGTATGGAGCGCAAGATCCACATTGCGCTCGAACGCCTTCTTCGCCAGTCGCTCGAGCGCTTGGAGCACCGAGTCTTGAAGAAAATGCTGCGGGATCCCCATCAACCCTTTTGACGCCAGACGAATGTCTCGCACGTTGGGAATGTCGATAAGGGCCCCCACGAAAGCTTCGAGCTGGCCAATTGGCACGTTGGCAATGTCTCCCCCCGAGACCACCACGTCACGCACCTGGGGGCTCTTTCTCAGGTACTCGAGAATCTGCTCATGGCGATCTGGTTGAGGCGTTTGGAATTTGAGCTTATCCACCTGCGGAACGCTGTTACCGACCAGATCCATTCGCGTGCAATGGCCACAGTATTGCGGGCAGGTAGATAGAAGCTCAGCCAACACCTTCGTCGGGTAGCGGTGCGTCAGCCCCTCCACCTTCCACATCTCAGCTTCGTGCAGCGAGTCTCGCGACGATTGCGGGTGGCTGGGGAAATCGGTGCGGCGATCGTCGTACGCAGGCAACATGTAGCGCCGCAGCGGGTCGCTCCACAGATCCTCGAAGTTCATCGTGTTGATCATGTGCGGGGTGATCAGCATCGACATGGTTGCTCGCTCTTTCAGATCACGGTCCATGCTCTGCGCGAGCGTCTCGGGCAGCAAATCTCCAAGCGCAGCCTTCAGCTCTTTGAGGTTCTTCACCGTGTGCTTGCGTTGCCAGAGCGCGCTTTCCCAATCCGCCGTGCTGACACCCTTGTAGCCAGGGATTCGATTCCAATCCGGCTCGACAAAGGATCTCTGCAACGGGTACCTAAACGGCTGTTGGGCAGGCGCAGGGTTAACCATGGCGTTCATATAACTGAAGCAGGCTAGATTTGATTGGCCCGCAAGCGCCGACGCGGCACCTACCCGCAACGCACACGGCGAACCCCTACCGCATCAACCGCCAGGAATCTCGATGCCTTTGAGCACAAAGGTTTGATCCGCCTCGATCACAATCTCCTGCGGAGCGCTCGCCTTACCGTTCAGCTTGAAGACAACCTTGTGCTTGCCTGCCGCCAATTCGAGCGCGCTCGAAATCGCGACCGGCGTTTTCTTTCCCGTGTTCTTCCCGTCCACCCATACCTCCGCGCCCGCAGGCTTCGACGCGCACGCCAGCTTGCCCTTTCCTTTGGTAACAGCAGGTTTGGGTTCGGGCTCCGCTTTCGCCTTCGGCTCAGGTTTCTCTTCTTTGGTTGCCGGCTCGGACTTCGGTTTCGCTTCCGGTTCAACCCGCTCAGGCCTTTCCTTCGGTTCTGGTTTCCCTTCTTTTGCGATCGACGCAGGCTTCTGTTTCGGCCTCTCTTCCTTCGCGACCGGTTCGGGCTTCGACTTGGCTTCTTTCGGTTCAGGCGCTCCCTTCCCGTGCTTCCGCTCGCGCTCGAGCTCAATGTCCTTGTCGAACTCATTTGCACGATTGACGTTTTCGATTTCCCCAGAATAGACCTTGAATCCGTCCTTCTTCGCCGTCACGGTGTGCGGCTTGTCAAAGGTGAGATTCTCGACCTTCACCCGTGGCGTCTTTCCATACTTCTTCCCATCAACGGTGATTTCAACCCCCACCTCATCACTGGTAATGGTCACAGTGAACACCTTCGCTTCACCTAACTTTCGCTCTGGAAGCTTCGCTGCGTTTGGATCGCCAGGCTTGGCTTCTGTCGTGCCTTCGTAAACTGGTATGGGGTGCGTTGGTTTGTCGGTCGGCTCGAGTTCCGGTACCTTCGAGGGGACTGTTGGTTTCAACACAACCGGCAGCGCCAGGTTTTGATTACCGATCAGATGAATGTTGTTGAGTCGTTGTCGTTGAAAGCTCTTCGAAACGGGAATTACGTCGACAAAGTAGTCGCCCGGTTCAAGCTCAATCGCTTGCGCTCCGTCATAGGTCTTGCCTTCGCCATCCGCCGTCTTCGAGATTACCACCTTGAAAGGGCCTTCGGGGGTCGTCCGGATCGCAAGACGTGCAGGATTTGTTGTCAGCATCAGCCCCGCGGTGATCACGAGAATGATTGACACCCCGGCACCAAGGCTTCCGAACAGCATCACCCTGCGCCGGCCTAAGGGAACTGAACTGTCCCTACCATTCTTTGCACTCTTGGTTCGGCGCACCTGCCTCACTTTCGGGGGCAGTGTTGCCTCTGGGTTGTTGGCCTCGCGCTCGTGTCGCATTTGCCGGCCCAGCCCGTCCGTATCGTCGTGAGAGCTCACGTCACCTTGCTCATCACCGTTCGACCTTTCTTCTTCCCCCTCTTCATGCTCTTTGAACAAACGGGTCGCCGGAACCTTCAGGCGCTCACCTGTCTGATCATCGAGCGAAGGATTCAGCGGCGAGGGCCCCACCATCGTTTGACCGCTGTACTCCGGCGCATCACCAATCACGATCTTCGGCTTGTTGCGCTCGCGTTCAAGTGACTCGACAACCTTTTTATTCTCACCTGTCGTGTCGCCAGTGGGCCCATAGTGCTCGGCGGCTGGGCGAAATCCAGTTTGATCCAACGGCTCCATGTCATCGCCGCCCGAACCGCTCGCAAATCCGTTCGGGCCCAACCCACTTCTGCGCGTAGGCGGCATCGTAGAGTCGACATTGCCCGCCGTCACGAAGCTGCCCGTCGGAACTTCCGCTTGCTCCACCAAGGGAACCGCACGTCCCGTATCTTGCTTTTGGGTGAAGGGGGCAATCCCGACGCTTGTCATGAGGTCCTCCCTCATCGTTTCGCCGTCAACGATCTGGGTTCGATCTCCCGCACCATCCATTTCAGCCAGCTCTGCCTCAGATGCCGGCGGAATGTTGACTGTTTCGTTTCCAATCGCGACCGCCATCGCTACCGCCGCAGCGCTGTTTCCGATCGGACTGATCTGAACTGGGGGAAGCTGTTGCGACGAGAGCTTCGGTCTCGGCGAAGCGAGCGGCCCCAAGGCGATCGGAGGTGGCTGTGTGGGGGCTACAATATTGCGACGCTTCGGAGGAGGTGGCTGCGCTAACACTCCAGACTGCTCAATCTCTTCGGGTTTGGAGATTGAAGCGAAGCGGTGCATCTTCTCGTCTTCGCGAAACAAGTCTTCTGCGAAGGCTTCTTTCATAAACAGCGCCAGATGCTTGGCCGAATAGATCGCGTCGCCGGCAAGCAAAAACCGCATCAGGTCTTCTTGAAGATCAGATGCCCACTGGTAGCGGTCCTCTGCTTCACGCGCCAGCGACTTCATCAACACCTTCTCGAGACCGGCCGGAATGTTCGGGTTGAACTGACGCGGCGTCGGAACATCTGCGCTTCGCACCTTCTCGAGCGTGGAAAAATCTGACTCACCGACGAAAAGCTTCTCGCCAGTCAGCATCTCGTAAAGAATTACCCCGAGAGCGAAAATGTCACTGCGGCGATCGATGGGCAGCCCCCGAACTTGCTCGGGGGACATGTAACCAAACTTACCTTTAAGAATTCCTGCCTGAGTCTTCTGACTCCGGTTCGCGGCTTTCGCAATTCCGAAATCAATGATCTTAACCTCACCCTCGTAACTGCACAGAATATTTTGTGGTGATACATCGCGGTGAATGATGTGCAACTCTTGGCCGCGCGCATCCTTTTTGCGATGGGCATAGTCGAGCCCTTCGCAAATCTTCGATCCGACGTAAACCGCCTGCGCAGTCGGCATGATCTCTTTGCGTCGTCGGTAGCGCTCCAGCATCGTGCGCACATCGCGCCCCGACACGTACTCCATAGCAATAAAATACGCCTCGTCGTGCTTCCCGAGTTCGTGAATGTGCACCACGTTCGCATGATTCAACTGGACGCTGATGCGCGCCTCATCGATGAACATGGTGATGAACTCTTCATCCTCAGCCATCGTCGGGAGGATCTTCTTGATTGCTAAAATCCGCTCGAACCCTTCAACACCAAATGCTTTGGCGATGAACACCTCGGCCATGCCACCGACGTTCACGCGCTCAAGCAGAAGGTATTTGCCGAAGATGGTAGGTTTACGCATTTCGGGAGGCTCTCAGAACGGCCCCAAGCATTTAAAGTCTCAGGTCTTCCGCATACTTGGAGTTCGAATTCCGGTGAGCTTAATTGGGCTAATGCCACCTGGCAACGCACGAATGAATCGCCATTAAGTTCCGCAAATAGCGAAAACCCCGACCGCCACAAGGGCGATCGGGGTTCTCTTTCAAAAAGGATGCGGCAGCGACCTACTCTCCCACGCGGTCTCCCGCGGAGTACCATCGGCTCTGGAGGGCTTAACTTCCGTGTTCGAGATGGGAACGGGTGTGACCCCTCCGACATAGCCACCGCAAATCTGTCAAAAGTCACATACGAAAGTAGAAACACAATCTCAAGCCTACGAACTAGAATCATTCTCGGGCCGCGTTTCGCTCACTAACAGAGAGCGTAAACACAGGGCCTCGGCCTCAACCTCAAAGTCCCTGGCTTGATCGCAGACAATAACATCTGCGGTCAAATCTCCAAGAGACGGAGGAAAGTAAGCCTCACGACCAATTAGTACCGGTAAGCTGAACGCATTGCTGCGCTTACACACCCGGCCTATCAACGTAGTAGTCTCCTACGGGTCTTCAGGGGGATTGCTCCCCGGGAGGCCAAATCTTGAGGTCGGTTTCCCGCTTAGATGCTTTCAGCGGTTATCCAATCGACACATGGCTACCCAGCGGTGCCCCTGGCGGGACAACTGGTACACCAGAGGTGTCTCCAACCCGGTCCTCTCGTACTAAGGTCAGATCCTCTCAAGCCTCCTACGCCCATGGAAGATAGGGACCAAACTGTCTCACGACGTTTTGAACCCAGCTCGCGTACCGCTTTAATTGGCGAACAGCCAAACCCTTGGGACCTGCTCCAGCCCCAGGATGCGATGAGCCGACATCGAGGTGCCAAACCTCCTCGTCGATGTGAACTCTTGGAGGAGATAAGCCTGTTATCCCCGGAGTACCTTTTATCCGTTGAGCGATGGCCCTTCCAT
>JANOHG010000928.1:0-4275 GCA_031406375.1 Archangiaceae bacterium
CCTGCTCGGCGACGAGTGTGCCTGACTTCGCCCTCAACTCGGCTCTTTCGCGTGTAGGCGAATCGGGATCAACAGGTCTGCTTCCGACGTGAGGCGTGGCAGCTTCATCGTCCGAAGCGCCGCCACGATGCACGCGCCAACCACGGCGTCGCGGCGGTTCCCTTCGTGGACGCGCGCCTCAGTCACCTTGCCCGAGGCAGACAGGCTCAGCGCCACCACGATGAAGCCACTGAACGCCGCCTGCTTCTTGAGCTCTTGCTCATAGCAGTGCTCAAACGACGCGCGCTTCGAACGCAGGGCCATGCGAATCGCATCTTCCGGCTCGACTTCGGGGTTGGTCGCCACAGGTACGACTGCTGGCGCCACTGCCAGCACCGCGCGCTGCTTCCTGACGGCGGGGGGGGGGGTGATTCCGGGCGGTGAGCCGACCGGGAGTTGTGGTTCAGGTTTATCGAGAAGCTTCGCCTTGAACGCCGCGGCTTGAGCGTCGGGGGCTGCCGCCACCTGGGTAGGCTCTGGTGCGGCGACCTGCGCTTTTGGTTCCAGGGCGACGACTTCTTCCTCGTCGACTGCTGCCTCTTCGAGGTCAATCACCTGCTCGGCAATCCGAGCTGGAGGCATCGGCGCTGGCGGCATCGGAGCCTGCCAAAGGTGGCCGCGGCTGGCTGTGCTCGCATCGTGAAGCTCAGCCGCAGACCGCGCCGCGGCGAGGAAACAGGTTGCTGCTGCCATCGCCAGCACACAGAGGACAATCGGCTTAATCGCTCGCATAGCTGCTTTGAGTTCCAAGGCGCGTGCCATTGGATCATGCAGGGATCTCGCCGTGTTGAGCCAAAGGAAGCCGGGTCTGCAGGTACGTCAAGGTCTGTGTTGACCCGCCTGCCGCTCTTCCAACGGGTACCCGGTAGCATGGCAAAACGTCGTGCCTCCCAGCTCGAGTGGCCTTTCGCGGCCGGGATCGCCATCGTTGCCCGATACCCGACACAGCGAAACGCCGGCACCAACAGCGGCGCGAGGAACCCCTACTTTCACGGCTTGGTTGAGCCAGTGAACTTCTTCGCCTCGGCAATGACGTCATCGGTTCCGGTGTGGAGTCCCACCCAGCTGGCCGTATTCTCTGTTCGCGCCCAAAGGTCTCCTGAGTCGCTCTTCGCCAGCTCGATGAAGCCTTTGCTTGAGCCGCGGTTAAGGTAATCGATTCGCAGCTCGACCTTTGGTGCTCCGGTCTTCGGTGTCTCACCTTTGCCAAGGACCTCGGTGACAATGAGCCGGTTCCAGACCTTGTCGTGCCAGTTGCGCACGAGGTCATCGGGTTTGTCAGGAGTGGCTGTCGCAAACACCTTCATCGTCTGTGGAATGTCGGCATCTTTCTGCAGGTACGCGTGCTTGCGATTGTCGTAGCCGATGACGAACTCGTCGAACTCGGGACCGCGAAACGCATGCAGTCGGCGATCAATCAACGCCTGCGACGACGGCTCAAGCTCGCTCAGCAGCGATCCAGTGAGCAAGTAGACCGCGCTGTCTGTTTCATCGCGCAGGTAAGTGCCCACCATTCCGGGCAAGGGGTTGCTGACCGCGAACGCGCGCGGCTGACCCGAAACCGTCACCGTAAGCTTGCGCGCGGTGTTTTCCAGACCGAGCTCCTTTTGCTTCTCAGCCGACAACTTCCCCAGCGCGCGCACTGCCTGCAGCGGCGTGAAGCGCTGAAGCAACGCCTCCGCGCGCTCGTTGCCACGCATCTGTCTGGGGGGTGGCGGCGGTTCTGCCGCTACAAACTTCGTTTCGATAAACACGCCCGCATCGCTGGTTCCGCCATCGCTGGTTCCCCCGTCGAGCACGGTGTACTGCGACGGAAGTTTGGTGACCACCGAGGGCAGCGTCTCTTGTCGCAGCCAGACCACCTTTTCTCCCTCGGCTTGAAACACCTCGAGGATTCGGGTTCCGTCCTCGTAGCGCACTCTTCCCAGCGTGGCCTTGGTCGCCTCGAGAACCGTGATGGTGTCGTTGTTCGACGTCTCTTTCGGTCGCTGCCAGGTGACGTACGCGGCGAGCAGCCCGGCGACGGCAAGCGCTCCGTTGACTGCGGCAGAGCTGGCTTTCATCGAACAATCTCCTTCTTGCGACGGCGGAAGACCAGCCCCGCGCCGAGCACTCCAAGAGGCCCGACGAAGATGGTGGTCCAGAACCACACCTTGTCCTGGGTGGTGGTGCGGGTAATCGCGACATCGGTTTCCTGATTCACGATGCCCTGCAGTTGCTCGTCGCCAAACAACCACTTCAGCCCATCGACAATCAGGTACCCGTTGCCCTTGCTGACGCCAAGCACTTCGTCGGCGATCGCGTCAGAGTCCGAGATAACCAGCGCACGAAGCTCATCTTCCACGCGGGTGCTGCCCGTCTTGCGGCGGGTGACCGCGGCCACCACGCCATAGGCCTTGCGAACTTCGGGTGGCACGTCGGCCTGATAGTTCCGATTCAAGTCGTTCCACGTTGCGGGCTCGGCGCGCACCGCGAAGTCGATCGAAAGCTCTGCGGGGTGGGTGGGAAGCTCGTCGAGAATCCCCGCGCCATTGAAGAACATTGGAAATCCGCTGCGGCCGTTGGTCGTCACCGAAGGGTGCGAGCTGAAGGTCTTGGTTCCGATGATGGTGCGGTCGCTGGGGGTGTACGTCTTGCGCGCGTAGGCGACGTCGTTGGCGAGCACCACTGCGGTGAGCTTCAACCCCATCGGCTCGAGCAGCTCGTTGAAGTTGAGCCCGTTCTCGGGATCCAGTGCGATGAAGAGCTTCCCGCCGCGCATCGCGAACTCTGCAAGTGCTTTTGCTTCCGGCTCCTGGAACTCTTCAGTGGGCCCGAGCACCATCACCGCGGCTGCGTCCTTGGGGATTTCCTGGCCCAGACCGTTGGCGCCCGACAGCTGTTTCAGCTCGTAGTTCTGCGCCTTCAGCTCGCCGTGTAACAAAGAGATGGCCGAGCGCTGATTGCTTCCGCCCAGCGACTCTTCGGTTCGCTCGCCATGGCCCGAGGTCAGGTAGATGGTGCGCTTCGACTTCGCGACCATCAGCAGACGCTTCTGGACGTCCATGTCGAGCCCACGCAGCTGGGTCTTCGCCTTCTCTAGCTCGGTGCCGAGGAAAATCGACTCGTGGCGCGCCCCTTTTGACAACACAACGACTCCGTTGCCGCTGACGCCGAACTCCTTGGCGCGCACCGGCTCGACGGCATGGTCGAGGATCAACACCTGCAGCTTTGGCGAATCCTTCTTCAAGTCATCGAAGTAGGCCTGCACCTGCTCAGACACTTCATTGGCAGGAGGGAAGAACACCGCCGCGGTCACCTGCTCATCGAGGCTCTGAGCGAGTCGCCGCGTTGCCTCACCGGGCTTGGTGGTGCGGAAGTACGAAAAATCTACCTTCGCGTCGCGTTCGGTCGCCACGTACAGCGCAGCGGTGGCGAAGGTGAGCAAGCCGGCTGTACCCAAGCCAGAGAACATCGCGTCACGAATTCGGCCGACTTCCACCGTTGGCGACTTCGCCATCGCCGCGTACGACAGTTCCATCAGCGCGATTGGAAACACCGCTGCCGCCAGGACACCGGGCCACAGCGCGCTCAAGGCTCCAGACAACTTCGGGCTCGAAACCGAAAGCACAGCGCCGTCGAGCTTCGCCAACGCGTCTGACTGCGCGAAGTACATCGCGATCGCCGCCAACGCGACGACTTGCAGCCCCAGCAGCGCCTTCTCGACCTGCGCGGATCCACCCGCGGCCTGTCGGGTTCGCAGCAGCCGCCACAGCGCAGACCCCACGACAAGCACAACCCCTATCCACGAGACCACCAGCCGCCCAGTACCTGCTTCGAAGACGCGCTCGCCGACCCAAAGCAGCAACAACCCGACCGCGAGAAGGATTGCGACCGGGAAAGAAGCGCGCTTCATCGCCACCTCCTTGCTTCGAGAACCCGGGTGGCGGCGAACAACGCGGCCCAGGTGACGAGGACGAAGTAAGCGACGTGGCGCAGGTGCACCAAGCCCTGCTCGAACGGCTTGAAGTGGAGGTACCAGGAAAGCGCGGTGATCGCCTCGGTGAGAGGGCGATCGGTCACCCGAGCGAGCAGCCAACATACTGTCAGCACGAGCAACATCACCCCGGTGAGCACCGCGGCGATCACCTGCGAGCGCGTCAGCGCTGACCCGAAGGTGCCAATGGCGAGGCTCAATGCCCCAACCAGCAGCAGTCCGAAGTAGCCCGCGAGCAGGTGCCCGAAGGAGATTTTCCC
>JANOHG010000998.1:0-1213 GCA_031406375.1 Archangiaceae bacterium
CTCCCACCTGCGCTCCCACCTGCGCTCCCACCTGCGCTCCCACCTGCGCTCCCACTTGCGCCTGCACCACCACTTGCGCCTGCACCACCATCGCCGGGAACCAGATCAAACCGAACCGAACCATCGCCAGCGCCGCGGGGCGCCTCGTGCGACAGGCTGCAAGGTCAGCTGCGCCAAGTCAGCGAGCGTTGGCGCACGAAGAATACGGCTGGTGGCCCCGCGTGCACCGGACATCAGTTGCATGCCGGGAAGGTTGGGATCGAGATCGACCCCAGCAACGTGCCTGTGCTTGCGGTAGCAGTCATCCACTCCCCAGCGACGAGCAAGTGGTGGCACGCGTCCACGAAGTTCACCGCCTGTAAGGCTCACCATCGTCGTTCCGTCGGCGGGAGCATTGGTAGGAATTGCGGTCAATGTCGGCGCCGTCGCGGTGGTTGCGAGTGCGAAATAGACGCTCGAGCCCGAGAGCCACTCGAGCGCGGGCACGACGGCCGCTTCCTGCTCGGCCGAGAACGCGCCTGGCGCAATCGCCAGCGTCGGCAACGTCTGTGCGGCTGCGATCGACGCGACGCGGGTGGTGAACGTGCGTCGGCGAATATTGGCGCCATCGACCCAGGTGACCGAATGACACCCCCCAGCGACGGCCGGTCGCCTCGGCGCTGGAAATGCTCCATTGGAACCCAGAAGCGTGACATCGAGCGTCGGCGCTGTCGGCAGAGCAAGGTCACGGCCAGCGCCAAACCCGCGAACCGTAGCCCCACACCCCGACGACGGCGTGCACTTCGTGGCTAGACATCGTGACCAGGCGACCAATCTGCGCGACGATGCGTCGGGTGACGCCTTCGTTCGCTGGCACGAAGCGCTTCGAGATTCTCCGTCCGCTCGGCCAGGGAGGCATGGGCCTCGTCTTTGAAGCGTTTGACCGGGATCAAAAAACGTCCTGCGCGCTCAAGCTTCTGCCTCGGGCGACCCCGCGCGCGCTGCTGCGCTTCAAGCGCGAGTTCCGGGCGTTGCAGGGCCTTAGTCACCCAAACTTGATCGCGTTGGGCGAGCTGGTGAACGAAGGCGAGCACTGGTTCTTCACGATGGAGCTCGTCGACGGCGCCGATTTCCTCAGCTGGGTCAGCGGGAATAGCAGCGCTTTGCCGATGACACCCGCGACGGTGACCCAGAATGATGCGGTGGCCTCGCCCGAGCCTGAAGCACTGTCTTC
>JANOHG010001021.1:0-8540 GCA_031406375.1 Archangiaceae bacterium
GCGGCTGGGTGGTGATTTCGACGACCAGCTTGCCGAACGTGTTGCCTTTGAACGGCTGCTCGCCCACCAGCAGCTCGTACAGCACCAGCCCCACTGCGTAGAGGTCGATGCGGAGGTCGGTCGAGATGCCCAGCGCCTGCTCGGGCGCCATGTACTCGGGCGTGCCGATGACGATGCCCGCCTGCGTGCTGCTCGTCGGCAGGCTCGCGAGCGGCTTGAGCAGCTTGGCGACGCCGAAGTCGAGGACCTTCACGTAGTCTTTGTCGCCGTCGCGCTCGTGCAGGAAAATGTTTTCTGGTTTTACGTCACGGTGAACGACCCCAAGGGCATGTGCGGCACCGAGGGCGCGCGTCGCTTGCTGGACGATTCGACAGCACCGCTGAATCGCCATCGCACCCAACTCCATCTCGTCGGCAAGCGCACGGCCGTGCAGCACTTCCATCACGCAATAAACGCGGGAAGTTCCGTCTGCGGCCGGCTCTTCGCCGAAGTCATGAACCTCGACGATGTGCTCGTTCTTGATTGCGCTGACCGCGGTCGCTTCCTGAATGAAGCGCTGAACCAAGTCTTTGTGGCGTGCATGCTCTGCCTTGAGCACCTTGATCGCCGCTTCGCGCCCAATCCGGTTGTGTTTGCCCAGGTAGACGCGACCCATCGCGCCTTCTCCCAGCAGCCGATGCAGCTCATAAGGGCCCAACGTCTGGCCTGAAAGGTCGTCCTCCACTTCCGTCATCGGCGCAACGACAGTCTCGACTTCTTGTTTGCTGCCGCTGACCAGCGTGTCACTTCCCCACTTCTGGCGCACCGAATCGAGCGTCTGCATCAGCTGCTCAGCGGTCGTGGCCGCACCCAGTTCGTGGCGCACGACCGGGTCGAATGGATCCTCGATGGTGCCCGGCGCCGCCAGCGCCATCAGCAGGGAGGAGAGCGCTCGTACGTCAGTGGCCGCAGTGGCGCCAGGAGCCCGCGACAAGGGCGCCAGTGACGCGTCGAGCATCGGGCCGCGCGCAGTCAACAGGACTTCGTGGGGGTTGAACGCCCCCATCACCAGCCCGGCGTCATGCAATGCCGCAAGCGCTGCGCACAAAGGTGCTCCGAACTCGGCCAGCGCCTCAAGCTCGAGGTTTCCCGCGCTCGCCAGTGGTTGTGCATCGGCGAAGTCGGTGAGCACATACACCTGCCCGTCTTTCAATCGACCTGCCGAGCGAACCTGCAGCAACCCGGGCGAAGAGACTTCGGTGAGCAGCCGGGCTTCTGCGATGAAGCGGTTCATTCGCTCTTCGTTTTGCGCGAGTTCGGCTTTCACCACCCGCACCACCATTGGCGAATCGAAGCCGCGCACCTGAGCGAGAAATGCTTCCGAGTGCGCGTCAGACGCAAGTTGTCGAAGAACCTTGAGGCCCGAATGGTTTGCTGAGGGCACAGGCAACACGACAGGTGCTTCATTCGTGCTCGCGCCAAGAGGTGTCTTTCGCACGGTTCGCCACCCCCTTTAGACAAAGCCTAGGTTTCTCATGACTGTAGCGCGCTTGGCATGTGGTCGATCATTCGCCGGGTTTGAACGCTGTGGTGAGGCAACCCACATTATTCGCGTTAGAGAGATCGACACCGCGAAGGGGGTGAAACGCAAACCTACTCTTCGCCCAACGCCTTCGACAGAACGTGCGCCGTGAAGTTCACCAGTGGAATGATGCGCTGGTAGTTCATCCGTGTCGGGCCAATTACTCCCACTGTGCCCAGCACGGTTTCGCCGCTGGTGTAGGGAGCCGCAATCACGCTCACGTCACCCTGTGACGAGAACTCGCTTTCTGCTCCGATGAAAATCTGCATTTCGCGACCCCGCTGAACCCGATCGAGCAGCGACAAGAGCTTGTGCTTCTCGTCGAGCGCTTTGAAGAGCGCGCGCATTCGCTTCACATCGTCGGCGAACTCTGGGGCCTCGAGGAATGTGCCGGTGCCTTCAATCAGCATTCGCTCGGACGCCGAAAGATCCGTGGCGGCCGCGCCCAGCTTGAGTGCTTTGGAGGTGAGCGCGTCGTACTGGACCCGTTCGGCGTCGAGCTCGTTGAGGATTCTACCGCGCACGTCCTCGATGTTGACCCCTTGGCGCAACAGGTCATTGAGGTAGTTGGCCGCTTGCACCAACTCATCTGCTGACACCGGGAAATCGATTGCGACCAGCTTGTTCTGCACCTGGCCGCCTTGGCCGACGAGGATCGCCAGCACGCGATCGTCGCGCAGCCGCACCAACTCGATCTTCGTCACCACCAACGCGCTTGGCCGCGGCGTCAACACCACCGCGGCGTGGTGCGACAATTGGTAGAGAACTTTGCTCGCTTCACCCAGCCGTTCTTCGACGTTGCTGCCCGACAGACCTTGCTCAATCAGCTTTCGGTCGTTGGTGGTGGGCTCTTTGAGCTGAAGCATCGTGTCGACAAAAAACCGATAGCCGCGATCCGTCGGTACCCGCCCCGACGAGGTGTGTGGCTTCTCGAGGTACCCAAGCTCCTCCAACTCGGCGAGCACGTTGCGCATCGTCGCGGGGGAAACTTCGAAGTCTCCGCGACGGGTAAGCTGCGAGCTGCCGACAGGCTCACCCTTCGAGATGAATTCCTCGACCACCACCCGGAGGACGTCTTTTGCACGCTCGTCAATCTCGTCGGCCATTTCTGTTTCCGATTCAGGCAAGGTGCCGCCCGAATGGCAAGCTGGAGCGTCTACATCGTACGTTGCTGTGATGGCTCGCTTTACACCGGGGTGAGTAACGATGTTGCAGGAAGAGTGCAGCGGCACAACAACGGAAGCGGCGCCCGCTACACCCGTTCACGCCTACCGGTGAAGCTCGTGTGGCGCAGGAAGGTGAAGGACAAATCGGCTGCGCTTAAGCTCGAGGCAGCGATGAAGAAGCTGTCGCGCGCGCAAAAGCTGGGGGTGCTTCTCAAGGCTTCGGAGCGACGTCGGGCGGCAAGGGTGCGTCGACGAGCTTCTTCTTTCGTCGCAGGCTGAAGAAGGCCCCGGCAGCGAGGCCGATCACCGTTCCGCCGAGCGCGCCATACAGCTGATAGCTGATTAGCCTGCTCGTCGCCTGCTGAACGGTGTCGAGGCACGGCCGCTGAAGCTGGCCATCGCTGCTGAATCCACACAGGCCGTTGGTGATGAGTGTCGGCGCGCTGAGTGTCGCGAGCACGATGCCAAGCAGAGTGCCGATGACCGCGAAGGTGACCACAGCGCGGAAGTTGGACATGAGGCGCTTCATACCATTGGTTGTGAGCGCAGAACGGGTCGCGCATCGGCCTCGAAAGCCATAAGGTGCTGCGCGTGACGCTCGCAATCCTCGGCCTGATATTTCAGTTTCTAGCGGTGACGTGTTTCGTTTTCGTGTTGCTCCATGCGTTTCACCGCAGCGTGGGCACCGGATTCATGGTGCTGCTGATTCCGATTGTGTGCGTCGTCTATGGCTTCAGCCAGTTCGAACACCGCCGAAAGGGGCTGATCCTCGCCGGCTGGCTGGGCGGGTTCGTAGTCGCAGTAGTCCTCCGCACGATGGCACTCCACAGCCCGTCCGCGTGAGCAGGCTGTAGGGTCGACACCCCATTTGGCACATTGCAACTCCAGGTTTTGCTCCTTCAAGATCAGCCAACCGGCTGCAATTCCTTCTCGGCGCAAGCCTTGCTGTGAAGCGCCGACATGATCCGGGTTCTTTCATTCGTCACCTTGGTTGCCTCCATTCCAGCCTGGGCTGTCGGTGAGCCTATTTCCATCACTGGCCCTGCACGCGACCAGCTGAGCCAGACGCTGTGCATCTCGATGGAATGTGGCCAGCGAGGCGGCGACTACGTGGTGACGAGCAAAGTGGTCGCGGGAAAGATGGAGCTGAGAGTCGTTGGGCCCAGCGGCCTTCGCTTGAGTCTGATGATGCCGCTCACCGACGATGGCCGACTGACGAACAGCGACGCTATGACGGCCACCTCGCAGTTGGTACATGCCATCGAAACGCCGGCTGCTGCCAAGGAAGCCATCGTCGAAAAAAGGCCCGCGGCGAAGAAGAGCAAGCTCGCCAAATCAACAAAGCAGAAGGGCCCGAAGCCGATGCGGCTCGCAGCGAGGAAACTCTCGCGGGGGTGAAGCCCGCTTAGGAATCCACCGAACAACAGTCGCGCGATGCCCTTTGGTTCAAACGCCTCGCGCTTCGGGTTTCCAGACGTACTTGTGTTGTTGTAGCTGGAACCTCACTGCCAACCTGTCAGCGATAATCCACTCGGCCAGCAGCTGCGGAGCCAACTTCCCGTGAACTGTCGAGAACAACAGTTGGTAAGGGCGCGCGCCAAGGCCGTGCGTCGCGATCATTCCCTTCGCCCAGTCGTAATCCTCGCGGCTTCCAATCACGAACTTCAGCTCGTCGTTGGCGTTCATGCTCTCGAGCACGCGCAGATCATTTCGATCGCTCTCGCCGGATGAGGGCGTCTTCAAATCGACAATCTTCTGCACCGCTGGGGGCACTTCGCGAACGTCGATTGCTCCCGACGTTTCGAGCATCACCGTAAGTCCTTTGGCCAACAGCGCCTCCAGCAGTGGATAGACAGCGGGCTGAAGCAGAGGCTCGCCCCCTGTGACTTCGACCCTTGGCGCCCCAAGCGCAACAACCCGCTCGACCACCTCGCAGACCGTCATCCTCGAGCCGGTGTAGAAGCTGTGCGCGCTGTCGCAGTAGCTGCAGCGCAAGTGGCAGCCTGTCAGACGTACAAAGCTGCACAGCAAGCCCTGGTGCGATGACTCGCCCTGCAGCGAGAGGTAGATTTCATTCACCCGCAAAGTGTTCGCTGCTGGCTTTCGAGTCGGTTCGAGGTGGGGGCGGGCAGCGAGCATGGCGGCGGTCGATGAGGTCCCTTGGGCTTTACCCGAAAATCCAGGCGCTTTCACGGTGGGGCGACAATGGCTCGTCGTCGCGCCCCTGGGTCGGTGCTGCGCAGGGCCGAGCTTGAGTTCCTGCTCGGGCCGACCACAGGCGGCAACAAGCCGATTGGCTTTTCGGATTGCGCATCTGCAACGGTCAGCGATTGATTTTGATGTCGGGAGGCTTGCTCACCATCGGCTTCACCTTCCGCTTCACCAGCTGCGCGGACAACTGGCGCTCGCTGGTGGCGGTGAGGTTGAAGTGCATCGGCTCGAAACCTTCTCGCAGTACCCGCACCTGCAGCGGCAGTTCGGTCTTCCGGTAGGCAAGCTCGAGAGGCGTCGAGCCGACCCGCTTTCCGGCCAGCTCGACATCCGATCCAGGCGGCTCGCTGACAATGCTGAAGTTCAGCTTCGCGGACTCGACCGCAACCAGAGGGACGACCGAATCCACCTGCGCGATGGTGGGCGGGGGGATGACGGGCGCCTCTCTTCCCAAGGTGTACCAGGCAAGCCCGGTAACCGCGACGACGGCGGCGGCGGCGGCCACCGCAGCCAACGTTGGGCCTCGCGCGGGCTTTTTCCCCACCGAAACAGTGCCGGCTGGCATCGCGGTTCGAGTGCGCGCATCGAGCTCAGGAGGCGCAGTCTTAGCGGACCCATTCCAATCGAGCTCAGTCTCGCTGGTGAGGTCATCGAGCGCCGACGAGTTCGCCTCGAGGTTGATCCGGTCGGCGTAATACGGGTGCAGAAATGCGACCAGATGCGCAGAGCTTGCGGGCATCGACTTCGTCATCGCGAACTCTTCGAGCGCGAGTCGAAACGCGGCGGCATCCGGGTACCGATCGTCCGGCCGCTTCTCGAGCGCCTTGAGCACGACTGGGTCGAACTGGGCTGGAAGTGTGCCTCGAGCACAGACGGCGCCGGCACCTGACACAGCTTCACCAACCGCTGCGTCATCACGTCGTTGTCACCCTTGAAGAGCCGCTTGTTGGTGAGCAGTTCCCACAGCACGATTCCCAACGCGAAGACGTCACTTCGGGCGTCGATCTCGAGCCCTTCGGCCTGCTCGGGAGACATGTATGGAAACTTGCCCTTGAGGATGCCGGTGGCGGTGTGCTGCGCGCGGCCTGCCGCCTTGGCGACGCCAAAGTCGATCAACTTCACGGCACCATCGAAGCCAACCAGCACATTCTGAGGCGAGACATCGCGATGAACCAGCCCCAGCGGCACCCCCTTCGAGTCGCGCGCTTTATGGGCGTAGTCCAGCCCCGCAGCCGCATCAGCGATGATGCGGAGGATGACTCCTACCGGAAGCCTTTCCCCCGATGCAGCCACCCGCTTGGTGAGCCGACGCACGTCCTCACCGGCGATGTATTCCATCACGAGGTAGTGAATGCCGCGCTCTTCGCCGAACTCGAAAATCTGCGCGATGTTCGGGTGATTGAGTCGCATCGTGATTTTCGCTTCGTCCTGAAACATGGTGAAGAACTCTTCGTCTTCGACCAGGTGGGGAAGAATGCGTTTGAGCACGACCAACTTCTCGAAGCCTTCCTGTCCGGTGCGGGCGAGAAACACCTGGCCCATGCCGCCCGAGGCAAGCTTCTTGAGCAGCTGAAAACGACCGAACTGAATTGCCATGCCTTCAGTCAACTTACCGCTTACGCCTTCAACTTGTACCCCGACTTGAGCAGGCGGTACGCAAGGGCGGTGGCGCCAACCGCAAGCACCAGAAGCAACGTCATCCCAATCGTTCTTGGCAGTGGCAGCCCAAGCATTCCGGCACGCAGCCCAACCACCATGTGCACGACAGGATTGAAGTTGCTGATGGTGCGGTAAGGCTCGTCGAGACGATCAACGGAATAGAAGACACCCCCTAAGAACGTCAACGGAAGCATCACGAAAGTCGGGAAGAAGTTGATCTGCTCGAACTTGTCCGCCCAGAGCCCCGCGAGCAACCCCAGCATCGAGAAGACGTATGCCGACAGAAGCAGAAACCCGAACGTCTCGAACGGGTGCACGAGGTGAAAGCCAGTGAAGTAGAGCGTGACGCCCCAGGTGGCGAGGCCGACAATCAACCCGCGAACCATCGCTCCGGTGACGAAGCCTAACATCAATTCGGCTGGCCCAAGCGGAGCCACCAGAAGATCCACCACCGTTCCCTGAATCTTGGTGATGAACAGTGAGCTCGAGGAATTGAGGAACGCGTTGTTCGCGGTGCCGAGGAACACCAGGCCGGGGACGATGAAGACGAGGTAGGGCACTCCGTCGGTCTGGGCCTGCGAGCCACCCAGCGTGAAACCAAAGACGACGAAGTACAGCGAGGTTGAGATCAGCGGCGAAAACACCGTCTGGCCAGGCACCTTGAGGAATCGACGCACTTCTTTCCCAAGCAGGGTTTGAACACCAATCAAGTTCACGGCTGAGTCTCGCCAGTGATGCCGTTGTTGTGAAGGACGTGAAGCAGAATGTCTTCGAGGCGCGCGGGCTTTATCGCAACGTCGGTGATGGGCAACTGCGCGGCATAGAGCGTGGCCAACAGCGTCGCGGCAGGCGGCCCGTCATGGCGCTCGAGGTACCGAAACAATTTTCCGTCTTCTTCGAGCCTCGATTGCGCATGCAGCGCGCCGGAGGGGATTTGGGTGACCGCGCTGCTGAACCGGACCTCGAGGTGCCGTTCGCCCAGGCGTTTCATCAAGGTGGACTTGTTTTCGACCAGCAGCAACTGACCGCGATCGATGATGCCCACGCGATCTGCCAGCTCTTCGGCTTCTTCCAGGTAGTGGGTCGTCAGCACCACCGTCGTGCCTTGCGCGCGAAGCGTTCGAACGTATGCCCAGAGATCGCGGCGCAGCTCGACATCGACTCCCGCGGTGGGCTCGTCGAGGAACACCAGCTTCGGTCGGTGCACCAGCGCTTTGGCAATCAACAACCGACGCTTCATTCCGCCTGAGAGAGCGCGCGTCTGGGCATCGGCCTTCGTCAACAGGTTGAGCGCGCCGAGCACTTCGTCGATGCGCGCATCGTCGCGGGCACGCCCGTAGTACCCTTGCTGAATCCGCAATGACTCGCGCACGCTGAAGAATGGATCAAAGTTGATTTCTTGGGGTACGAGCCCGACGTCGTAGCGGGGTGTCAGTGGATCGACATCGAGGTCTTTGCCGAAGAGGCGAATCCGCCCCGACGTCTTCTTGGCGGTGCCGCACACGGTGGCGATCAGCGTCGTCTTGCCAGCGCCGTTGGGGCCCAACAACGCGAAGATTTCACCGGCGTGAATGGTGAGCGAGACGGCATCAAGGGCTGTCAGCTTCGGGTAGCGCTTGGTGAGTTGCTCGATCTCGAGCACAGGAATGGACATCGGGGCACTCCCTTAACGCGACCGCTGGTGTCTGGCTGATCAGATTCGTCGTCCCACCCAATGGATTGCCTGCCCGGCTGGGCTGACAACGACGCTCAGTTGCAGTGGTCCACCGCTTGCCATGGCGACCTCGACCCTTCACCGGAGAACGAGATGACCCGTTTTACCTTGCTCACTGCGTTCGCATTGGCTGGCTGCCGACCGCCTGTTGCCGAAGTTCACTGCGGTCAAACCCAATGCCGTTCGAACCAGCGCTGCGAACCAAAGCAGCTGGTCTGCGTGCTTGATG
>JANOHG010001068.1:0-1161 GCA_031406375.1 Archangiaceae bacterium
CCGCGACCAGCGCACGCAGGTTCAGCTGCTCAACCAGGGGGGCTTGGGGCTTCGAGTCGACAACGTCCGTTCGAACGACACCACCGGCAACCTCACGATGGGGTTCGACGCCGGCGTGCCGCTGTCGATCTTGCCGCTCGCGCGCTTCCCGATGACGCTGAAGCTGAAAGGCAACACGCCTGGCAACCTCAACGCGACGGTGAGTTTCCTCACCAATGAGCCCGGGTCGGGCAGTCGTTCGATGATCGTCAAGGGCACCGTCACTGAGCCGAGGGTCACTGCGAGCCCCGCGTCGATCAACTTCGGCAATGTGCCGATGGGGTGGGTGGTGAACAAGACGGTCGAGCTGCGCAACACCGGCTATGGCGCGCTGACGGTGAAGAACCTGCGCTTCGTCGCTGGCAGCAGCACGGTATTCACCCTGGTGGGCACGCCGGCGCTGCCGCTGCAGCTGAAGCGGGACCAGCGGGTGGCGTTCGATGTCGAACTCAGCGCGGGCTCAGCCGCGATGTTCAATGGGTTTGTCTCGATCGAGACCGATGATCCGGTGACGCCATTCGCAGAGGTCCCGTTGACCGCCAAGGTGGGCAGCTGCACCCAGGGCTGCCCGATTGCCAACGGCTCGCCGAACTGCATGGCGGGCTCGTGCAAAGTCGGCAGCTGTAACGCGGGCTACTACGACACCGACAAAGCCGCCGCGAACGGATGCGAGTGCAAAGAGATCGGTGCTGACCCGGGTGCGTTCTGTGCCGACTCGCTGTACCTGGGCGAATTGAAAGACACGGATGCCGCGCAGACGACCCACACCGGAATCGTGCCCACCGCTGGAGACATCGACATCCTTCGCTTCTATGGCGAAGACACGACGCAGCTCTTCACTGACGACTACAAGGTGAAGGTCCGTCTGTCGACATCCGACCCAGGGATTCAAATCTGCGTCTACCGGAACAACACTTCAGACCATCAGTCCGACTGCTTCTTCACCAACGAGGCCTGCCCGTCGAATCGTTACTACGAGAAAGACGGCAGCTTCGGCAGCTCGGATGAAGCCGACTACCTTGTGAAGGTGTACCGCACCGCAAGCAGTGTTCCGGCCTGCACGCCTTACACCGTGTTCATGTCGAACGGCCGGTGAGCGCGCGAGAGCAGCGCTGACGCGCG
>JANOHG010001370.1:0-1316 GCA_031406375.1 Archangiaceae bacterium
GCCTTCGCCGCAGTCGAACAACAGCAGGTGCGAGTCGGCCTTGACCGCCATCCCCGAGACGTTTCGGTGAAGGGTCGGCGCTGCGGCCGAAGTGCCGAGGAACGTCAGCCGCAGTATCGACATGCCAGCAGAGCTCACGAAGGTTGCGACCTTTACCCCAACAGCAGTTGCTCAAATGCGCCAAAGCGCAGGGTGCGATTGATCAGCGCGGCTTGGCCCAATCGGCAGGGTAGGTGACATAGAAAATCTTCGTTCGGCTGGGAGTGCCGAACACCACCGTGCTGCCCTTTGGAATGTAGACGACGTCGCCCGGCCTGCCCTCGACCATTCGTCCGTCGATACCAAGCTGCAGCACCCCTTCGAGCACGCAGTCCATCTCGTCGTAGTCGAGTGTCCAGGGAAACGCGTCGGCGCTACTGAAGCTCATGAAGCCTGCCGTCATCGGTGAAGCATCCTTGCCGGTGACGACGTCGGTAAGACCCACGTTGCGATGAGGCCCCGCGCCGGCGAACCGACCCAACTTCACGCTTTGCCCTCGCACCACGATGACCCCCGAAGGGTCGACGAGTCGTTCGCAGGCGCCGGTGTCTTGAGGCGCCACCGGCACCGCACCCACTGCGCCCGCGCGCTGGTCAATCGTGACCCCCAACTCAGCCGCCTTCGACCAGGCAGCCGGAGTGATGATTGCCTGCCCGCGCGGCGCAGCGATGCAAAGCTTCCCGCTGGCAAATTCGCTGACGACAACTTCGGCGGTGATCAGCTGCTTCAAGGCTTCAGGTGAAATACCACACCTGGTCAAACGCAAACGCCGGGTCCTTCGACAGGCACCCGGCGCAGGCAAGACTCAACAGGCAGAAGTTGAGGGTTAGGCAGCCGCCTTGGTCACGGTCGTCGTCGAGGCGATCGCCTCGGACTTCACGCCAGCTTCAATTCGCATCGCGTAGAACGAACGCCAGACGAAGATTGCCGAGATGACGAAGAACACGCCCGCCAACACGACCGTCAACATCCGGTTGTCGTGACCAATCTCGACCGCGAGCTCAACCGCGAGCAAGCCAAAGAGGGTGGTGAATTTGATGACCGGGTTCATCGCGACCGACGAGGTGTCCTTGAACGGGTCGCCGACGGTGTCGCCGACGACGCACGCGTCATGCAGCGCAGTGCCCTTCGCCTTCATCTCGACCTCAACCAGCTTCTTCGCGTTGTCCCAAGCGCCACCTGCGTTGGCCATGAAGATTGCCTCGTACAACCCGAACAGCGCGATCGAGATCAAATAGCCGATGAAGAAGTATGGCTCGATGAAAGCAAAGGCGAGC
>JANOHG010001146.1:0-1465 GCA_031406375.1 Archangiaceae bacterium
ACCGGCATCGCATACCGGATCACCGACGGCTTGTCCGGCGTGTCCTTGCGGTTCCGGCACGTTCGCTCATAGCGGTATTCCAGACCGACCACTTTGCGTCGCGCATCGAGCTCTTCACGGGTGCAGTAACAGCGGTATGCCTTGCCTTCCTTAAGCAATTGCTCGGCCGTTCGCCTGTAGCTGTCGAGCCGCTGCATCTGGAAGTACGGGCCGAACTTGCCGTCGACGCGCGGGCCCTCGTCCCAGTCGATGCCGAGCCACTCGAGACCATCGAGGATCGCGCGCACCGATTGAGGTGTCGATCGTTCTTGATCGGTGTCCTCCATTCGCAGAACGAAGGTGCCCTTGTGCTTTCGCGCGTAGAGCCAGTTGAAGAGCGCGGTACGAGCGCCGCCGATGTGAAGGTAGCCTGTAGGAGACGGTGCGAAGCGAACGCGGGGGCCCATGGTCGCGGGGAAGTACCAGACGGGTTAAGTTGCCGGCAATCATGAAGCGCCTCGCTTTGTTGCCCATCGTCCTTGCTTCTGCCGCTTTTGGCACCACCGTCCTTGCGGTCGACTTGCCTACACTCAGCCACGACTCGGATCTGATCATCGTCGGCACAGTGCGCGCGTCTGCGGCCCGGCTCACCCAAGACGGCCGCCGCGTCGTCACCGACACCGAGATTCAGGTCTCAGAGGTGCTGAAGGGCAAGGCCGACGGTGGCAGCGTGGTCGTGATGCAACCCGGAGGAATCGTGGGTGACGTCGGGCAGCGCGTCGACGGCACCGCCCATTTTACGGTCGGCGAAGAAGTGGTGGTGTTCCTCGATCGCCGCGGCACCGACCGCTTCGCAGTCACGGCGATGTCTCAAGGGAAGTTTCGCGTCGAGCGCTCGACCGACGGCAAAGCAGTCTTCGCCGTTCCTCAAGGCGGCGCCTCGGCAATGATCGTCGACCCACTCACTCAGAAAGAGACTTCGATCAGGTTGAAGTCGATGTCATTGAATGACCTGAAGACGAAAATCGCTTCAGCACTTGCCGCACCTGCACCGGCCGAACCGATTCAAACGGGTCGGCAACGGGTCGGTCAATGATCCTCTCTGCAGTCATGGCTTTGTCGTTGGCGCAGACCGGCTGCCCGTCGTACTTGCGCACCCAAATCCTCGACAACGTCCCCAGCTCGCATTGCCTCTACTGGCGCGAGAACAGCCAGATCGAATGGCGAATCAACGATCAGGGAAATGCTGAGACTACCGGCGACACCGAATACGCCGCCGTCACCCAGGCGCTCGCGACCTGGCAAACCCAGTTCGATGCGTGTGGATCGCTGCGCTTGACGGTCGGCCCCCGAACGACCTCGCGCGTCGCCGACTACGACGCAAAAGCAGCCGACAATCAGAACGTCGTGTTGTGGCGTTTGAAGTTCTGCACCGCCACCGTCAACCCGATGGACGCCTGCTGGAAGGACGATAACTGCGGCAACA
>JANOHG010001147.1:0-2097 GCA_031406375.1 Archangiaceae bacterium
GCCGCCTCCCGGAGGTGTACAGATGAAGGGCAGGTTCACCTGCGCCTCTTTCGCGATCGACAGCTCGATCTTCGCTTTTTCAGCGGCGTCCTTCAGCCTCTGAAGCGCCATCCGATCTTTGCGCAGGTCGACGCCGTGCTCTTTCGCGAAGCCGTAGACCAGGTGCTCGATGATTCGGTTGTCGAAATCCTCACCACCCAGGTAGGTGTCACCGCCGGTGGCGATCACGTCGAAGACACCGTTGCCGATCTCAAGCACCGAGATGTCGAAAGTGCCTCCTCCCAGATCGAAGACGGCGATCTTGCCGTTGACGGATTTTCCGAAGCCATACGCAAGCGCGGCGGCGGTCGGCTCGTTGACGATGCGCAGCACGTCGAGGCCTGCAATCCGCCCGGCGTCCTTGGTGGCCTGCCGTTGCCCATCGTTGAAGTACGCAGGCACGGTGATGACCGCTTTCGTCACCGGTCGGCCAAAGTGCGCCTCTGCGTCGAGCTTCAGCTCTTGAAGCACCATCGCAGCGAGCTCGGGCAGCGACACATCTTTGCCGGCCAATCGGATCTTGATGTCGTCGTGGTCTCCACACACCACCTGGTACGGGAGAACCTTCATCGCTTCCTGCACCTGCTCACTGGAAAACTTCCGTCCAATCAGGCGCTTGCTGGCATAGATGGTGTCTTGGGGGTTGGTGATCGCCTGACGTTTGGCGATCTGCCCTACCAGTCGCTTGGCCGTCTTCGACACCGCGAGAACGGAAGGAGTCAGGTTCGAGCCCGTTCGATTCTTGATCACGACCGGCTGGTTGCCCTGAACGGTCGCCACCACGCTGTTGGTAGTGCCCAGGTCGATTCCGATCACGGGCTCACGGTCGGCCATTGGGGTTCCAGGTTAGAACGGCCACTTGGCCTTGAGCTGCTTTTTCGCCTCGGCATTCGCAGGATCCAAGCGAAGCAGCTCTTCGAATTGCTTGCGCGCCATCGCCTTCATTCCGGCGAGATCGAGGATCTTCGCGTAAAGCTCGCGGTACACCGCACTGGTTTGGTCGCCATCGACCGCTCGCTGCGCGTAGCTGCAGGCTTCCTTGAGGTCTCCATTGGTCGCCAGCGTCAACTTGGCCGCGAAGAAGTTGGCGGTAATGTTCGACCCCTCGACACTCACCGCTGATTTGAAGGCTGCCAGCGCGCCTTGAGCGTCGCCAGCGTTCATCAGGTCTTCTCCTTTTTTAAGATCGACACTCGCACGCGCGCTTTCATGCTTCCTGCGCACCTCAGCCATCAGGGTCTTCACCTCGGCATTTCGTTCGTCGAGGCGCGCGGCGAGGCTGAGGTCATTGAACGCGAGGCTGGGCTGCCCCTTCGCGAGTGCTTCGCGCGCATGCTTGAGCAGATCGTTCACCTTCGCTGTGCGCGCCAAGTAGGGGTGTCGGCTCATGCGGGCCCGACGCTCGGCGTCACGCAGGTCGTCGTCAGGGGTGCGTACGCGCGGCCCTGTCGTTTGAGGGCCCACAGAGACCTGCACGTCGACCAATTCGGGGTGATCGCGCAGGTACGCGGTTCGCCGTTCGCCGTCGCCCAGCACCTCGTTGGCTTCGCTGAGCCTGCGGAAAATGGTCTCGACGCGGGCGCGAAAGCTGCCGATGTTCTTCGAGTAGAACCGATCGGGGTGAAACCTTCGCGCGAGCTCGTGGAAGGCGTGCCGGGCCTCGTCAGGGCTGGCCAGGTTCGCCACCCCGAGAACCTGAAAGTGGTTCTGGCCTGGCAACTTGCTTTCGAAGTCGAGGATCTCGTGCTTTCGCTTGTCGTCCAGGTCGATCGCTTCGAGCAGCGCAGCGTCGGATCCGCTGGCGACCCCCTTCTGGATCCGCGCGGGTACGATCGCCCCCTTCGCCCGCAGCGCAAGCAACGTGGCAATCGCCTTTGCTTCCCCCAACCCGCTGCGCGCGATCACCTCGCTTATCTGACTGGCCCGCCCGACAAGCGCGAACAGCGCGGTCTCTTCGGGCGTGAGTGTGAGGCGCCGCAGGTCGCCCGGCGGCACCGCGGCGACATGGTCAGCCCAAGAGCCAAACCCGATGATTAAGTAAGACGCCAGAACGCCACC
>JANOHG010001178.1:0-2880 GCA_031406375.1 Archangiaceae bacterium
CGTGGCGTGGTGGAGCAGCGCTCCCAGCGAAAAGACGTCAGCGCGCGCATCGAAGCTGTCGTCGCGGGCCACCTCGGGCGCAGCGAACGGCCCCAGCCGCGGCGCGTTCCAGTCAAGCACCCGCACAACCCCGTCGAAGCCAATCAACACTGACGCGTTTGACAGCCCGCCGTGGCGTTGTGGCGGGCACAGCCCAAGCGGGTCGACCCAGTCATGGACGCGATGTACCGCGCGGCACAGGTCGAGCATCACCCGCCCAATCAGCCCCAGCGACGGCAGCCGGTCGATTGCGAAGTGGGCGGCGGCGACTTCGGCGAAGGTCGCTCCGGCAATGAAGTCGTAGACCGCCCACTGCTTGCCGTCGAGCTCGACGAGGTCGAGCAACGGCAATACCCCATGCTGAGCGGTCGCGAAGGCGTGGGTGGTGACCGGTTCGACCACCTCGCGCAGCACCACCGCGCGCCGAAACCCTGCGTCGCCCGTTTGCCAGGCGAGCACCGTTCGCCCGTGGCCGTTGGGCGGAAGCGTCGAGACGACTTGGTAGCGGGTAGCACTCAAGCGCGGGGACTCTATGGGTGCACTCTTGGCGTGCGCGACAGAATCTCCAACGCTTTGCTCACCATCTCGCGCTCGCCTGGGTAGGAAAGTCTCCGGGTCGCTTCAAGCAAAGGAATCCAGTGCGCGCGATCGACTTCGACCCGCATTGCCGGGCTGATGTGATCGATCTCGCCGCTGGCGTGCCTGAAGAGAAAAAAGCTGACCACCTTGAAGATCGTCTTTCCGCGAAACCGGTAGATGTACTTCACGTCTCCCAGCTTTTCGATGAGCTCGGTCGAAAGCCCGGTTTCCTCCTCGACCTCGCGCGCCGCAGCATCGAGTGGCGTTTCGGTTCCGTCAACGTGCCCTTTAGGCAGCGCGGTGACACTCGAGCGCCCCCGCGGAGTAATCACTGCCACCTCGAAGGTCGAGCCGTCGGTGCCGTTGGGACGAATGACGACTCCTCCCGCCGAAAACTCGCGTGTCGTGACCACCCCTGAAGCCTAGTCCCCAATCAGACTATCGGGCGAGGTAGTCGAGCTTTGCCTCTGCCCCCAACCGGTACGCGTACCGAAGCTCGGTGAGCAGTCTTTCGAGTCGGCGCGCGGCGATGATTCTCATCAGGCGCTGGCAATAGATCCTCGCGAGGCGACTGGCTTCGCGGTAGCGCCAGCTCTCTTCCGTGCTGAGCTCTGCGCGCAGGCAGGTGTCGTCGAACAGTCGGCGAAACAGACCTTGCACCCGACTGCCGGCCGGGTCTTCGACCCACATTCCAAGCGCGCAAATCGCGAACTTGTCGACCTCAGCCTGCGCCTCGAGCTCGAGCAGCGACACCTGGCGATCCAGCGCAGCCGCGCGATGAAGGTAGAGGAAATGCGAAACGCCTTCGGCCGCCTCACAAAAAGCCCCCAAGTCGGAAGCACGGTGAAGGAGCTCAGGCGCGAGGAACAGACCGACCTCAAGCTGGCCTTCGTCTTCGCGTACCAGCAGCTCTTCTCGGGCGCGCATCGTACCGCCCAACGCCCTTGCCTGTTGCTCGTCGAGCAAACAGTCGGTCACTCGGAGCTCGCACCGGATCCCGTAGATCGCCTCGAGGTGTTGCTGGAGGCGCGCGGGCAGCACTTAGTTGGGCTGCCCCTTCGGCATCACGCCCACATCCAACAGAACCTGGCCCAAGCGTTCGTTGCCGCTGCGGGTATACGCCTCGAGCACCTTCACCTGCCCACCTGGCCCCTGCGCCGCCATTCCCCGCGCGGAAATCTCTTCGAGCACTTCCACGACGGTGCGGAACTTGTGGTGCAATTCCCAGTAGACGCTCGAAAAACTCGACGCTTGGGACATTTGGGCGATTGCCGCGTACGCGCTGCCCCCCATCTGGATGTAGTAGTCCGGCCCAACAACGCGATCGCGCAGCGAATCGGAAAAAAAGCCGGCTGTGTACAGCGAGACGTCTCCCAACTGCCGAAGCGTCTTGATCCGCGCGTCGCGATCTTGCTGCATCGCGCGGTGGTAGAGCAGCGCCAGCGGCTCGGTATCGACCTTTGCACCGTCGGTCTGGGTGAACAGCTTCTCGGCGGCCGCGAATTCCGACAGCAGGTTCACCACGTAAAACTCGGTGACTTCCGCCAGGGTCACCTTCTGTCGGCTGACCACTTCGCCCACCAGCATCCGGAAAAATTCTTTCAATGTGCTGCCAACCACGAGGTTGCTCATCAGGACCTCCTGCACCCGAGTCTAGCCCTCTCGTCTTGAGGCTACCAAACGGCCAGCCCTGTAATTTCCTTGTGTTGGACTGGCAGTCGGACCTGCCGAGCGCCAATTTGAGCCTTTGCGCAGGTTGGCAGTCGATGCAGGTGAGTGCCAGTTCGTTCCTTGACCCACGCGGGGCGATGGTTATATCCACGGCGCCACCATCGTTGGCACTCTCGACGTGGGAGTGCCAACGACCAACCACGAGGCTCTAAAAACCCATGAAAATTCGTCCCCTGCAGGATCGTTTGATCGTCAAGCGCGTTGCGGAAGAGAACAAGACCAAGGGCGGGATCATCATTCCCGACACGGCGAAAGAGAAGCCCCTCGAGGGCAAGGTGATCGCGGTCGGAAACGGCAAGGTCCTCGAAGACGGCAAGGTTCGGCCGCTCGACGTTAAGGCCGGCGACACCATCCTCTTCAGCAAGTACGCGGGCACCGAGATCAAGATCGAGGGCGAGGATCACCTGATGCTGCGCGAGGAAGACGTCCTCGGCGTGATCGAGAAGTAAGCGCCCGCTTTCCAACCACTCACAAGGAAAAATAAACCATGGCCAAAGACATCATTTTCGATACCCGCGCCCGCGATGCGAT
>JANOHG010001231.1:0-7407 GCA_031406375.1 Archangiaceae bacterium
GTCGACAAGGCGTCAGTCGCGAGCGGCGACGCAGTGACGGCCTACGTGAGGGTGACCGTGCCGGGTCTGTCTTCGGCGGTGGGCGCAACGCCAGGCCTGCGTACTCAATTTGGGGTCGGCACTGCGGGCGACAACGCGTCGTCGAGCGCGATGTGGGGTTGGAAGGAAGCGGCGTTCAATGTCGACACGGGTGGCTCAGACGAGTTCTTCCTCGTGTTTCAGCCGGCGTACAACGGCGGGCGGTCGGTGTCGGCGCGCGCGTCATTGGATAACGGCAGCACATGGACGTACTGCGATCTCAACGGCAGCGACGTGAATGGCTACGAAGTGGGGCAGCAGCACGCGTTGAGCGTGGTTGATCATCAGGACTTCGATTTTTGCAATTTGCAGTTCCCGGCGACGGCGACGACGGTGGTGAGCGCGGGCGAGGCCACCGTCTACGGGCAGTTGTACGTCGCGGGAGGAACGCCGAACGCGGGCTTCCCCGTCACTGCACAGCTTGGCAACGGGAAGAAGGTCGAAGACCCGGGCTTGTCGTGGCTGTGGTCGAATGCTCAGTTCCACTCGGTTGCGGGCAACAACAACGAGTATCGTGGTGGGTTGTTTCGGCCGCCCGGCACCCATCACTACGCGTTTCGATACTCGAGGGATGGCGGCAGTTGGTGCTACGGAGACTTGAACGGAAACGGCAAGAACGGAGGCAACAATCAATGGGCGGGCTTTTACGGAGATGCGCCCGACGCAGGACTCAACGTCGGGTTACTCATCGTTCAATGAGGTCAGAGTGGTTGCGGAACGCGAGTCGTTGACATTGAGTGAAGCACCCTTTAGAAGCCGCGTCGTTTCACGGGGCGATAGAAGGGCGGATAGCTCAGCTGGTAGAGCGTCGCCCTTACACGGCGAATGTCACAGGTTCGAACCCTGTTCCGCCCAAGCAACACGTAGGATGCAAATGCAGCAGCAGTTCGTAGAGGGGAGTTAGTTCAGCTGGTTAGAACGTCGGCCTGTCACGCCGAAGGTCAGGGGTTCAAGTCCCCTACTCCTCGCAGAGATGAAGCCCTCGGAAGCCGAAAGGTTTCCGGGGGCTTCGTCTTTCAGGCACCTGCCTCGACCTCCTCGTCGGTTCCCGTCTCCAGTATGTCTCTAAACTTCGACCCCTCCAGGAGCCGAATCGCGCTCTCTTTTGCACCCTCGAACAGGTGAACGTACCTGGCCGTTCACCGAGCGGCTGCAGCCCTGCCTTCTTCTCGGCCCGCTTGAGCCATTTGTGCAGGTGGCACGGGTGGCCTGTTCGCCGTCGGGACGGTGGAGAACCTCTTCTCGCACGAGGTGCCGCTGGGCTTTGAGGCAGTCGGCGAGCCGCTTGGTCATCGGGATCGTCCGGCCCTTGCCTGACTTCGGCAGCGTGACCTGACCCATCCAGATCGCCCGGCGAACGTGGAGAACGCCTCGCACGAAATCGAGGTCGCCCCACTGGAGCCCGAGCATCTCTCCAGAGCGCAGCCCTGCTTCGCCACCGAGGAGAACGGTCGCCTGGATGAGCTTGTCGAGTTTGCTGGCCGCTTCTACCAGCCGCTCATATTCATCCGGCTCGTAGAAGTTGACCTCGCCACCCTTCGACTTCAGCAACCTGATTCGCACCGGCATCACGCTGATGACGGCCCACTCGAGCGCCGTCTTCAGCATGACGTTGGCCAGGCTGAGCCCGTTGTTCACCGTCTTCGGGCTGAGGCCCTGCTGGCGCTCGCCGCCTGCAGCGACGCCAGGACGACGGCCGGTGGCGCCTGCTATGCCTCCGTCGTCGAAGAACAAGGGTTCGACCCATGAAAACCAAAATCCTCGCCGTTCTCGCCGTCCTGGTGTTGCCCGCGTGTGGAGGAGGCGCGATTCCCTACGAGTCGCTCCAGTCGGAGACCAACAAGGTGGAGTGCCGCAAGTTCACCGAGTGTGGCGCCTTCTCCTCAGAGACCGCATGTCAGGCGTGGGTCGCGAACGCGATCGCCTCGGCTCCGGACTTCTACGCGGCTCGCATCAAGAGCGGCAAGGTGCTCTACGACGGTGCGCGCGCCAAGTCGTGCCTCGATGAAATATCGAAGGCGACGTGCGACAGCTTCCTCGCCTTCACCAACGACAGTGGCCGCACCATCCTTCGCTCGAACGGGAGCGCCTGGTCGAGCATGAGCATCAGCCCCGACTGCCGGCTCGCCTTCCAGGGCACGGTGAAGGCGGGCGAGGCCTGCACCAACGGCGTCGAGTGCACGCCCGACACCTACTGCGCGATGTCGATCGGTTGCAGCGGCATGTGCGTCAAGCGCCTGGCTTTGAACGGTCACGTCATCACCGACGCCCAGTGCGTGACCGGCCTCGTTCCCGTCGGCCACGCTCCCGACGCCACCTGCCAGATGCCGTTGACCGCGGGCGCTGCCTGCATGCAGGGCGACGGGAACGGGTGCGACCCCGTCCAGAACCTGTACTGTGGGTCGTCGCAGGTGTGCCAGAAGTACCGCAGCGAGGCCGAGACGTGCGACGACACACAGCGCTGCGGCACCTTGCTCACCTGCGCGTCAGGGCACTGCGCGCGCTTCCTCCCGGTCTCGACGAGCTGCGACTCGCCTTCGACCAGGCCGCCAGTGTGCCAGATCGGCCTGCACTGCGAACCGGGCAGCTGGCTGTGCGCCCAGCCGGTAGGCGAAGGCGCCGCGTGCGGCTCGAGCATGGATTGCCAGACGTCCCTCGTCTGCGCCGGTGCGTACGGCGCGATGAAGTGCACCAAGCCGGCGACAGAGAATCAGAGCTGCAGCATCTGCCCCGCCGGCCCCGGCTGCCGCTCGGCCCCCTGTGACACGACCACCTACTGCGAGACGCTGACGAAGATCTGCAAGAAGCGCATCGCCGCCGGGCAGCCCTGCACGCCCATGCCCATCGATTCGTGCGCGTCCCAGAGCTACTGCGACGGCAGCACCTGCACCGCATTGTTCTGCCAGTGATCGTCGGCACCGCCGGCCACGTCGACCACGGTAAGATCTCGCTGGTGAAGACCCTCACCGGCATCATCGGGTGCGCATCCGGGGTCAGTTCTTCCAGAGCATCTTCCACGGATGTGATTTCAGGTCCGACAACAGGCTGCGCAGATCGTCATAGACCTGCGGATCCTTGATCGTCTTGCCAAGCGTGCCTTCACCCGCCTCAAGCCGCGCAAGCATCCGATCGGCGCGCATCGCGATCCCATCGAGCTTTTCGCCAGCGGCTGAGTACTTTCCGATCGCCAGTTTGAGCTTCCTGTTGTCTTCCTCGGTGAAGCCGCCTGTCAGCGCGGCGACGCCTCCAAGCGCGATCTGCGCTTCCTTGGACATCAGCGGCACGTCGGTGCGCAGCACCTTGAGCGCAGCGCTGGCGTCATCGATGATCGCGTTCGCTTTGCCCCCCGGCTCCATCTGCGTCTTCGCGATCGCCGACAGCGCCCGCAGATCCTTCACCGTTTGGTTCAACTCACTCACCATCTGCCGAATGTCGGCGCGGTTCTCAGTCATCATCCCATCGAGGTTCTTCGTCACTCCTCCGATGCCGGAAATGAACCCAGAGATCGCTCCGGGATTCTTCTCGAGCGTCTTGCTTGCCGCTTCGAGAAACCCCGCCAGGCGGTTGCTCACCACGTCGATTCTCGGAGAGTCGACGCCGCGCACCACGGTTCCCACTGGAAACGGGTCGGATGTGATGCCTGGGTAGAGTTCGAGGTACGGCTCTCCGAGCGCGCCCTGGCTCGAGACGGTGACAGCCGCGTCGCCTCGCAGCGCAGCCATCGCCTCTTTGCTGACCGCCAACCACATCTGCACCGGCATCAACTCGCCGTCCTTGTCGACCCGGCTCGCCATTAGGTTGATGCTCTCGACGCGGCCGACACTGACGCCGGCGATCTTCACTGGAGCGCCAATCACCACGTTTCCCGTGTGGCTCCAATCGACCTTCAAGGTCGCGTTCGAGCCGAACGACAACTCGCCCATCAGCGACAGCAAGCCCAACGAACCGAGCAGCGCCGCCAGAAGCAGTGCTCCGACTTTGAGCTCGAGTTTCGACTCATCCATGCCTGCTCCTTCTTCCACGAAATCAGCTTCTGAACGACGCCTTGCCCGAGTCGACCACCAAAACAACGTCGGCCAGCCGATCAACCGTCTTGTAATCGTGAGACACCACCATCGCGCCAAGCCCCTGCCGTTTGAGCAGACCGAGGGTGTCATTCACTTGACCCGCCGCCTCGCGATCCAGCCCGGTGGTGGGTTCATCGAGCAGCAGGTACTTCGGCTGCAACACCAATGCGCGAGCAATCGCCGCGCGCTTCTTGATCCCTGGTCCCACCTCAGGTGGATAGCGATTGGCGAACTCGGTGAGGCCGACGCGATCCATCGCTTGCTGCACCCGGTTGTGGTCCTGCTTCCCCTTTGACGCGAGGGCGACATTTTCCTCGAGCGACAACCAATCGAGCAGCGCAGGGCCTTGCACGAGGTACGGCACCTTCGCGCGAACCGCCTGTAGCTTCCGTTCGGGAAGGGTGTCGATTCGCTCATCCGACAGCTCGACCGATCCGGCGTCTGGCTTGAGCAGGCCGACCGCCAACCGGCACAAGACGCTTTTGCCCTCGCCGCTCTTGCCGACCACGAAGCACAACCCTTTGAGCGGAATCGTGGCGCACAAGCCATCGAGGACGCGGGCGTTGGCCGAGAAGGATTTGACGATGTCGGTGAAGACCAGCGCGTCCATCAATGACCCGCTAACATGAAGCCGAGCGCGATCAAGAAGTCGAGCAGCAGCACGCCCATGCACGCGTCGACGACGCCCGAGGTGACCGCTTCGCCGACTGCGGCTGCTCCACCCTTGGCGCGAAGACCATGCACCGAGGCCGCCAGTGGAATGTAGAGACCGCAGACCGCTGCTTTGACGAAGGCGCACAACACGTCTGCGGGCTGCAGAAAGCTGGGATCCATGAAGGTGGTGCCGTCGGCATGAAACACGAACGTGACGGTGAGCACCGCGGCGAGTGTGGCGGTCACAGTTCCGATGCAAACCAACATCGGAGCGGCGATCACCGAGGCAATCACCCGGGGCGCTACCAGCTGCGCAAGTGGGTCGGCTGCTGACAGTTCGAGCGCCTCGACCTGCTCGTTGACGCTCATGCTGGCGAGCTCTGCAGAAGTACCGGCCCCCGCGCGCGCGGCCAGCAGCAAGACTCCAGTCAGCGGCGCGAGCTCGCGAACCAACAACTGAAAATAGGCAGGCCCGACGATGGTGATGTTGCCGGTGTACTTGCGGGCCTGGGCGTACGCGATGGTCACCATCACCGCTCCGAAGAACGCGAGTCCGCTTCCGACCAACCAACTGCTTCCGCTGCCAAGCTCATTGAGCTGCACCAGCACCTCGCGCCACGACACGCCGCGGCGGCGAACCACCTTCACGGTGCGCCACAGCATCAACGCTGGCCGGCCGACCACTGCCAGGGCGTTCACGACGAGAGCAGCCGTGCCAGCGGCGGGGTGACGGCGAAGTCGAGCGCGAAGATCGCAAACGCGCTGAGCACCACCGAGCGGGCGGCCGCACGACCGACGCCACGCGCGCCGCCCGATGCCGCCAAGCCAACGGCGGTCGAGATGAGCGAGATGGCGACCCCGAAGATAAGGGCCTTCAGCCCGCCTCCCAGAAAGTCGCCCCACCAGAGCATGTCGGCAAACGCGCCGAAGAAGACCCGCACCGGAAGCTTCATCGTGAAGTAGGCCGCGATTGACTCCCAGAGCGCCGCGAAGAGAAAGGTGAGGGTGGACAGGGCGGCAACGCTGATCGCCGTCGCGACCACCCGCGGGGCGACCAGCAGCCCGAAGGGATCAAGGCTGATTCCCCGAAGTCCTTCGATCTGCCCGTTCACTTTGAGCAACGCCAGCTCGGCCGCATTTCGCGCGCCGATGCGGGCGGCCATCATCAGCCCGAGCAGCAACGGACCCAGTTCCCACAGCACCGAGTAGCCGGCCGCCCAGCCCGAGTACTGGCGCGCGCCGAAGCGCTCGGCATAGGCGCCCGCCTGAAGGATGACGATTGCTCCGGTCAGCGCTGCGACGCCAAGCGCGAGCGGCAGACTTCGAAAGCCGAAATGAACGAGGGCGCGCAAAAACTCTCGGCGATCAAGGCGGGGAAGGTGAAGCACCGTTCGAGTCGCGACCAGCGCAAGCGCCCCGATGCCGCGCAGCAGGACCAGCGCGAATCGCCCAAGGAACTGGGGAAAAAGGGTGAGCGCCCATTGCACGAGCGCCGCAGTCTCTTCGACGGCAGGCAGATCGCAAGCAGGATGCCGCCGAGAACGCAGCTGCTATACGGCGATGCGCCCACCGACGATGCGCAGCTGCATCGGCAAGGGAAGCGAATCAAGCGGATCGGGCAGGGCGGCGATCAAGGTGCGGCCTTCGCTGACCTGCAGCAACAGCCGGGCGATCTGCCCTTCCGTCACCGGGTCGAGCCCCGCCATCGGATCATCGGCCAACAGCACCTGTGGCCGCGCGACGATCGCCCGCGCGATTCCGGCGCGCTTCTTCATTCCGCCCGATAGGTCCTCGGGGCGCTTGTCGGCGGCCGCCATTAGGCCGACCTGCTCGAGTGCTTCATGCGCGCGTTGGGTGGCTTCTTCGTTGGCTACTCCGCGATTGCGCAGCGGCAGCCGCACGTTCTCGAGCACTGACAGCGAGTCGAACAACGCGTCGGTCTGAAAGACGAACCCGAATGCGGCCTGGGCGGTTCGCCGCGCGTCGGCGCTCAGCGCAGTCACGTGGGTGGCGCCCCAGCGCACGTCGCCGCGGGAAGGCAGCACCAGCGCGGCGAGCACCTTCAACAACGTCGTCTTGCCACCCCCGGCGGGGCCCCACAACAGCGCCTGGCTTCCGGCGGGCAGTTCGAGGCAGATGTCGTCGAGCGCGGTGACGGTGCCGAACTGCACCGTCACCGACTTGAGCCCCAGATCCAACGGGTCAGCGCCCCCTGCCGAAGAGCCGGGCCAGCGACACCTTCTTGACTCTCTTGCCGAACAAGTACCAGGTCATCATCACGCCAAACAGAAAGCTGGCGGCGACGACCGCGAACATCCCGAGAAACGGTACCCCGCCGGTCGTCCAGTCTTTGCTCGCGAAGCTGATGAAAGCTCCGACGATCAGTCCGCACGCGCACAGCCCGAAGAATGAGATCACCGCGAGCGCGCGCAGGTTCTTGTTCAGCTCGTTCAGCTGATCAGCCCTGACGGTAACCGAAAATTTCCCCGCCTCGAGGTCGAGCATGATCTGCGACAGCTGCATCGGCAGCTCGCTCGCCGCGCTCTGCAAGCGGTTGAGTGTCTTCAACATCCCGCCCTGCAGCTGGGTGGGGTCGAAGCGGTCGGGC
>JANOHG010001253.1:0-2779 GCA_031406375.1 Archangiaceae bacterium
GGCCGATCTTGATGACCACCTTCGCGTTCGTCGCAGGGATGATACCGCTCGTCACCGCTCAAGGCATCGGTTCAGGCTTCAACCGCGCGACTGCCGGCGTCGTCGTCGGTGGACAGGTGTTGTCGTTGGCGCTGACGTTGATGGCGGTTCCGGTCGCCTACTCGCTGCTCGACGATCTCTCGATGTTCCTCAAGCGGATGTGGAAGGCGGCGACGGGCGCCCGCGAAGATCTGCCACACACCGTTGCGGGAATCGAGGAGGTGGGTAAGTGAAGCGCGCCCTGTGGGTTCTGGTGCTTGCAGGTTCGACCGCTGCGTCGGCGCAGACCGTCACCCTCGCGCAGTTGCTCGAAGCGGCTGATAAGAACAACGTCGATCGTCGCGTGTCGGTTGAGAACCGAAATCGGGCGGATGCCGAGTTCAGACAGGCTTGGACGGGTTTGTTGCCGTCACTGAGCGTGAGCGCCGCTGTGATTCGCAACGAGCGCCGGACGACGATTGATGTGCCCACCTTAACCGACGATGTGCCGCCCAGGTTCGGCCCGCCGGTGACGCGGGTGATTGTTCCTCGCGATCAACTCGAAGGAACGGTTCGTTTCGATGTTCCGCTGATCGACGCCTCGCGATGGTTTCGCGTCGGTGCGAGCTCGATGGCGCAAGGCGGTTCGACCGAACGGGAGCTGGTGACGCGCGACCAGGTGAAACGACAGGTGGTCTCGAGCTGGTTCAACTTTGTCGCTGCGCTTGCGCTTCGCGACTCGGCGAAGAAGTCGCTTGCGGCCGCCGTAGCTCAGGCGAAGTTGCAGGAAATTCGCCTGGGCGCCGGAGCCGCGACCGAGATCGAACGGCTGAGGGCGAACGCCGAACGGGCGAGAAACCTGCAGTTGGTGGCCGACACCGAAAATCTGGTGGCGTTCAGCCGCCGTGCGCTGCGCACCTTGACGTTCGTCGATCCGGGCGACGCAGCGCCACTTCCGGAAGATGATCTGCGGCCCGAAGCTGCGCTGGAAGAGCTCGAAGCCCGCGTCGAAGGGCTGCCGTCGGTGCGCGCTTCCGACAGCGACGTCGCGGTCAATCAACGGCTGTTGACCGCGCAGCGGCTCGCGATTCTTCCGACGGTGGGAGCTCAGTTCACCGAACGGGTCACCAACGCGACCGGATTTTCCGGCGCGGCGGCCAACTACAACCTGGGCCTCAACCTGAGTTGGCGCCTCGATCTTCCGATGTTCCAGGCGATGGGCGTGCAGCAGGCGGGAACCTCGCTCGCGCAGCTGCAGGCCGAGCGTGCCCGGCTCATCGCCAAGGATCAGATCCACGCAGACTGGCAGCGGCAACGCTCGGCGGTAATCAAGGTCGAAGCGGCACGGGCGCAAGTCGAAGCAGTGCAGCGCGCGGCATCGGTCGCTCGCGATCGCTATGCGGTGGGCGCTTCGACCCAGCTCGATGTGATTCTTGCAGAACGCGATGTGTTCAGCGCCGAGTCCGGCCAAATTCAGGCACGCACCGACCTGGCAGCGGCCCGGGCAGGGCTGAGAATCAGCGCTGGGCTTCCGATCTCCGAGTAGCGCAAATGCGTCGTGGACAAGGGCCCGAGGCGTAATTAGGACGCGCCCGGTTACTAACGCGTCATGAGGGGATTCCAATGAAAGGTAGAGGTCTGGTCTTCGCAGTCGCGTTGCTGGTTTCCAGCAGCGCGTTCGCTTCGCACTTCCGGTCGGGCCAATTGACGTACCAGCGCACGGCCGGCAACACGGTTCAGTTCACCCTCACCACGGCGTGGCGCAGCGAGTTCGCCAGCCTCGCTTCGACGGTGCAGAATAACTATCCCCTTCACTTCGGTGACAACACGTCGGCCGTTGGGATCGCGCCGGTGACGGTGGGCAGCGGCACCGACCGTTCTGGAGCGTCTTTCGTCATTTTCCGGCAGGTCTTCACGCACACCTACGCAAGCGCTGGGCCGTGGAATGTGTTCTGGGCGAACAGCGCGACATCGAACTTTTGCTGCCGTCTGAGTGCGACGTCGTTGTTGATCAACGCGGCCGACGCCGAATGGCGACTTGAGACCATCGTCGATTTGCGCATCGCCAGCGATGACGGATCGCCCGTTTCGTCGGTGCCACCGATTCTTCAACTGGCGAAAGGCGGAGTGCGACAGTTCGCGATTCCGGTGTCGGATCCCGACGGCCGTGGCTTCTCGTGCCGCATGGCGAGCGTCGCAGAGTCGCGGATCCCGACCGTCGCGGCTACGCCGGGCAAGGTGCTCTCAGTGACGCCCGCTTGCGTGCTCGAGTGGGACACCTCGGCGACGACCGTCAATAACAAGTACGCCGTGCAGGTGATGATCGAGTCCGATGACTCTCCGGGCGCGGATGCCACCAAGGTGCCGGTCGACTTCCTGATCGAGATTACCGACCCCGTGGCGAACGCGGCTCCTTCGTGCTCGGGCATCTCGGGCGAGCAGGTGCTGACCGCGGGCACGGCATTTGCCACCTCATTCGTGGGTACCGACCCCGATGGCGTCACCTTGAAAGTGAACCACCTCGGACTGCCGGCCGGCGCGGCGCTGTCACCGGTTGCAGGCACCGTCGCTGCAATTCCGTTCACCGCGACGTTCTCGATGACGCCCACGCTTGCGCAGATCAACACCTCTCACGCAGTCACCGTTGTCTTTTCCGATGCGTCGGGGGCCGAAGCGTACTGTCCGTTCTCAATCAAGGTGGTCAGCCCCGATACCGACGGGGACGGCACGCCAGACACCACCGACAACTGCCCCACGGTGC
>JANOHG010001367.1:0-4069 GCA_031406375.1 Archangiaceae bacterium
GGCTCATTGTGAACGACGACGGCAGCGTGGCAATCAATCAACGGTTCGCGTTGCGCCGGGCGGTCGAAGGTTGGACGGGCAAGCACGGCCACGCGGATCAGCTCAGCGTGCAAGAGAGAAACGACCTGCTGGCCTACGTGATGTCGCTGTAGGTCTTCTGCAAAGGCGCGCTGTTGGCAAGCGTTGGGGTTGCAGTTCCTTGTTTCGCCACCCGTCGCGCGCCAAGATTCCCGCCCAATGCGCACAGGCTCCTGCTTTCTCGTCGCTGCTGTTGCCTTGAGCTGCACCGACGCAGGGCTGTACGCCACCAATGGCAGCGGTCCTTCCGGGCCGGATCGTGTCGAGATCACCGGCAGCGCGTGCGTTCCTCTGGCGACCGGCGAGAACTTTCCGGTGAAGGTCCTTTTCGCCGTTCAAGGTGGAGTGGGGGTCGACCGGTTCACGATTGGACAGATAGCCGAGGCGGTGACCTCGGTGATGGATCGCTTCTCGTCGCCGTACATCAGCTTTGGGTTCATCGCGTACCATTCGGTCGCCAGCGGCTTTCAAGGGAAGTTCGTCGACGCCACCCAGATGCCGACCAGCATCGCGAAGTACGCCGCCTATCAAGAAGCAGGGCCTATCTCGGTGCGCGCTCCGCTGAAGCTTGCGAACTCGCTCATCTCGGGTGACATGCAGACGGGTTGTCGCGGTCAGGTGGCGCGTGCCCGTTACCTGGTGGTGTTGATTATCGCCAACCCCGACGACTCTTGTAACAACACTGTCTACAACGCAGGCATTGACCTCGCCTGTGCGAACTTGATGGATACCCCCCGTTGCACCTCGTGCGAGCTCGGCCGCGTCACCGAAGAGCTCAAGGGCCTGGCGACCAAATACAACGCGGGCGAAGTGTCGGTGCAGCCCGTCTACGTTCGCACCACTCCCGATCTTCTCGCCCGGTTCCAGGCGGCCGCGATCGCGCGCGCCGGTGGCACTGAGCTCATCGAAACAGATCCCGGTGGGGTGCGCAGCGCGCTCAACGCAATCAACTATGCGTCGCTTCAGCGATCGTTGAAGTTGAAACGGTTGATTGGTTTCAACCGCAACGCGATCTCGCGCAACGGAGTCGTTTACGTCGATTCCGATGGCGATGGCGTCACCGACGAAGACGAGACCAACCAGGTGCGCACCAACCCCATCAAGCCCGACACCGACGACGATGGGCTGATGGATGGCGTCGAGCTCAAGATGGGGCTCGATCCGCTGACCATCAACGTCGTCAACAGCTGCAACGTGACTTCCGACATCGACCAAGATCGCCTCAATGACTGCGAAGAGCGGGTGCTGGGCACCGACAACTGCATCACCGATTCCGATGGAGATGGCTTGCCGGATCTGGTCGAGGTGCTGGGTGGAACCAATCCTCTGATTCCCGAAGACCTCGATGACGACGACTTAGATGGGCTCACCAACATCGAAGAAGCGCTCGCCCACTCGGATCCACGTTCGGCAGACCTCGGCTTCCAGACCGAGCGCGGGTATCGCTACTTCATCGAGGAAGGGAAGCCGACGGCAGATGGTCGCAGCTGCTACGACCTCGGCGCTTTCAATATGACTTTGATGCCGACGCTTGCCCGGCCCAACCCGCCGTACCCGACCATTCTCAGGGGCACCAACGACATCTACCTCTACTTCCAGGTGGGGCGTGACAACGACCCCCGCGGAACCGGCATCGGGTCGCTGTTCGTCGTCCCGGTGCAGTTCCTGCCGCCCGCTCGGAAGAAGGTTGCGGGTGTCATTCTCAAGGGTGCCATTACCGTTACGCCCGACGACTTCGTTCTCGGCAACTAAAGGCTACCCCTACCTGGGCGCCGTTCATTCGGCCGCCGCGAGGGACGCGGCGATGTCGCCAATCGAACGGAACAGCACCAGTGGGTGGTCCTTGGTTGGGTGAAATCCGCGCTTGATCCAGTAGTCGGCGGCCGACCTGTCAACCGCGTTGACGATCAGCGCTCTGCCGCCAATGAGCCGCGCACCAACAACGCAGCGCTCGAGCGCGTGCTTCAACAGTCCACTGCCAACGCCCTGCTGAACCCATGCGGAGTCGACAGCGAGTTGGGCGAGCAAAAGGCAGGGGATTGGATCTGGCGGCTGGCCGGTACGAATCGAACGCGGCAGCCTGCTCGGCACGACCGCGGTAGGCGCAAGGCCATAGTACCCGACGACGCGCTTCCGCTGGTGAACGACCATCACGACCGTAAAGCCGCGCTGATGATTCGACAGCGCGCGCGTCTTCAGCCAGTTGTCGAGCGACGGCTTCCCGCATGAGAACTGCTCAACCTCGTGCGCCGGGCCCAGCGGCTCAGGAAGAGAAACGGCCAGGCGCAATCAGGAACCTTTCCACGGTGCGCGCCGCTTGAGCACCTTCACGAGCTCCGGTACTGCCTTGGGCGAACGCGACAGCGCCGAGCGGAAAGCGCGAAAGCCTTTGGCGCCCATTCGCAACACGAGTTGCTCCATCAGCACCAACTCAGCTGCTTGAACTGCCGCATCGCGGACGAAGTCGGTGCGAGACCTGCCTCGAAGCCCGGCGGCGCGGTCGATGATGGCGACATCCTCATCGGGGAGCCGCATCGACAGCGGGTGGTCTTTTCTTAGGGCACCGCGTGACATGAGTCGAGGCTATCTGCGCGTATCGCGTATTGCAATACGCCCTGCTCGAGCAAGACGCGCCAACGAGATTTCGGAGAATCGCTATGGAAGCGCGTGGAACAGGCCTGTGCCCGCAGGTGCCGGGTAGAACGCCACGCCGCCCGAGTACGCCAGGTCGGTGCTCGAGATGATGGTCGCAGGGGTCGTCGGCGCCCCGGCCGAGCTGCTCACCGTCAGTTGCTCCGGAGCCAGGCGCGCGAGCGTCCCGGTCGAGTATGGCAACCAGAGCTGGCCCCATTGAAGGTGACCGGGCCGCTGGCGCCCGAAGGAAGTCCTTCGAACAGTCCGCCGGAAGAGTCGGCCTTGCCCGCAATTTTTGGCAACCCATCGGTCGGAACACGAAGAATCAAACTGGCTCGATCGAGGGGCAGATCCCTCAGATCTGCTGGGGAGTTCTCTCCACACCCCCCACCGCTTCACTCGGCAATGCTGCGATAACTGATTGGAACAACAAACAATTCAACCCCAAGCCAGCCTGGATCGCAGTTTGCTTAAGCGTCTGGTCAGTCAGTTCCTTTTAAGGAGAAGTCATGAACAGCAAGACGAAGCACGGATGGTTGGTAGCGGTGATGGCGCTCGGGTGTGCGACTCCCGCATTCGCCCAGCTGGGAAACGGCACCAACCCTGAGTGCCTCGGCTCCGACTGCGGTACGCCTAAAGAAGAGGGTGGTGGCTGTGGTTGTGGGTGTGGGTGCTCGGTCTGGGTTGCGTACACCGACGATGGCAAGACGCTGGCGTACACCGACGACGCTGATGGCGACGGCAAGTCGGACGACAAAGACAACTGCCCGTTCGCCGCGAACCGCGATCAGAATGACGGCGACAGCGATCAAGTCGGCGACAGCTGCGACAACTGCGCAGGCACCTCCAACTTCAACCAGCTCGACAGCGATGGCGATGGCTCGGGCGACTTCTGCGACGCCGACATCGATGGCGACACCGTCACCAATACCGCCGACAACTGCGCCTCGATTCCGAACCTCGACCAGAAACGCACCTTGGGTGGCACCGGCCCGGGCGACGTGTGCAACCCCGACGACGACGGCGACACCTTCCTCGACGCCGCTGACTCGTGCCCGCTGGTCGCCAACCCCAGCCAGGCGATTCCTGATGGCGCGGTCTGCAAGCTGGATCTCGATCAAGACAACGTGGGCGATAGCTTCGACAACTGCGCGAACGCGTCGAACTCGAACCAGGCAGACACCGACGGTGACGGGCTCGGCGACGTGTGCGACCTCGACATCGACAACGACGGCGTCCTCAACGCTGCCGACAACTGCTCGGGTGTACGCAACCGCTCACAGTTGAACGACGACGGCGACTTGCTGGGCGATGCGTGCGACTCGAAGTACTGCGTGGTGGTCGACGCCTCGAACCC
>JANOHG010000008.1:0-4241 GCA_031406375.1 Archangiaceae bacterium
ATCGACAACAACGCCATCGAGATCCTTTCTCCGCAGGTGAGCAACATGTCGAGCTCACGACGGGGTGGATCGGACGCTAACTGCCGGGCAAGGCCGAGCAGTTCGTCGGTGGTGTCACCCATTGCCGAAACGACGACGACGAGTTGCGCACCCGTGTCTCTGCGTGCCTTCACTCGGGCAGCAACCAGGCGAATCTTCGCGACGTCTGCAACCGAGGACCCTCCGAATTTCTGGACGACAATCGACATGCTGTGGCTGCGGCCTCCGTGCCGCATTCGAATAGCCCACAGCACGAATGGAGCCAACTGCTGCGCATGCCCGCCGCTGCTTCTTTCACCTTCTTTGCCGCGCGCTTCGAGCAACACGCGCGTTGACAGCGAACAACGGCTGTGGCTTCTGAGCGCCTCATGGCCATGATCGAGGTGGAAAACCTCACCAAGCGCTACCGCGACCGCGTCGCGATTGACGCGCTGAACTTCACCGTACAGCAAGGCGAGATCCTCGGCTTTCTGGGCCCGAACGGCGCGGGCAAGTCGACGACAATGAAGATCCTCACTGGCTTCCTACCGCCGACTTCTGGGCGCGCGAAGATTGGCGGCTTCGATGTCTTCGAAACGCCGCTCGAAGCCAAGCGACGCATAGGATACCTACCCGAGACCCCGCCGCTGTACCCGGAAATGTCGGTGCGCGGCTACCTCGCCTTCGTCGCGCGGCTCAAGGGTCTGAGCGGCGCGAAAGTAAAGTGCGAGATAGACAGGGTGTGTCTGGCTGTCGGCCTGGTGCCAGAGATTGATCGCCTGATTCTCAACCTCTCGAAAGGCTACCGGCAGCGGGTCGGGCTCGCCCAGGCGCTGCTCGGAGATCCACCGCTGTTAATCCTCGACGAGCCCACCGAAGGGCTTGATCCAAAGCAGCGGCAGGAAGTGCTCGGCATGATCAAAGGCCTGGGCGGAAAGCACACCGTGATCCTCTCGACCCACATTCTTCCCGAGGTGAAAGCCATCTGCGAAAAAGTGCTGATCATCCATCGAGGAAGAATCGTCGCCCACGACGCGATCGGCGCTGCGGCGTTCGAGACGGGCCTCGATGAAACCTTCATTCGTCTCACCGCGGAATAGGGGCGACGACCGATGCGCAATATCCTCACCATCGCGCGCAAAGAACTGTCGATCTATTTCACCACTCCGTGGGGTTGGATTGGCAGCGCAGCGATGGCTTTCATCTCGTCATTCTTCTTCATCTTCTTCCTCACCAGCTTCAAAGAAGTTCAGGACAAGGCGCGGATCAAAGGCTGGGCGAACATGGATCCCGATCTGGCGTCGATGCGCAATCTCACCGACGGAGTGATCGTCAATCTCTTCGGCTGGCTCCTGTTCATCACGCTGTTCATCGCTCCGTTCCTCGCGATGAGGCTGTTCGCGGAAGAGCGTCGGCAAAAGACGATCGAGCTGTTGTTCACCGCGCCAGTGCGGACGATCGAAATCGTGCTTGGCAAATACCTGGGAGGCATTGGGGCGATCGCCGCGACGCTTGGCGTCACCATCGTCTATCCCATCATCCTGGCGCTCTTCGGCGCTTCAGAGTCTGGCAGCGCGCTCGAGTGGTCGACCGTCGCGCTTGGCTACGGGGCGCTGCTGATGTGGGGCGCGGTCTGCATGGGCGTGGGGATGTTCATCTCGGCGCTCACCGAGTCGCAGATGCTTGCCGCAGTGTTGACCTTCGTGGTGTTGCTGCTGTGGACCGCCGTGGGCGCGCTGGCACCGAGCGTCGAAGAGCCTTGGCGCAGCGCGATTCGCTACGTCTCGTTCGACACTCAGCTGCAGAACCTGATGACCGGCGTGCTGGACGTGAAAGCGATCGTCTTCTTCGCATCGATCATCGTGCTGATGGTGCTCTTCACCCACCGCGCAGTCGAAGCGCAGCGGTGGACGTAAAAGTGAAGACGATCGGAAAAATCAGCGGAGGCCTTGGGTTGTTGGTGCTCATCACCAGCCCCTTCACCCTGTTCCTCACCTCGGGCTCGTGGCTTGCGGCCGGAATCAAAGCAGGCGTGGGTGCTGGGCTGCTCGTCTTCTGGCTGGTGACCCGCCCACCCCGGGAAGAAGTGACGATCAAAGGCACGATGGGCTCGAGCGCCCGCGCGGGGTTCTTCTATTCTTCGTCTGCGATGATGGTGGTCGCCGTGGTCTTAGCGCTGGTGGCGATCAACTTCATCGCAGCCAAGCGAGGGAAGACCTGGGATCTGACGAATCGGCAGATTCATTCGCTCGCGCCGCAGACTGCTCAGGCGCTCAAGTCACTGAAGGCTCCCGTGAAGGTGCTGGCGTTTCTGCCGGGCGGTCATGCGGGATTCGACGAGCTCGAGCCGATCTTGAAGAAGTACGCCGACGCAAACGAGAAGTTCACCTTCGAGTTCAAGGATCCCTTCAAGTCGCCGGACCTCGTCGCGAGATACCAGCTTCGACAGGGTCAGCTGCCGATCGTGCTCACCCAAGGCAGTGGATCAAACGAGACCCATACCAACCTCAACTCAGATTCGCTCAATGAAGAGGCGCTGACCCGCGCGATCGTGAAGCTCAACACCATCGGTACGCAGAAGATCTACTTCATCGTCGGCCACGGGGAATGGACACTGGGCGCACGCGAAGCGACGAGCCTCGAGGACCTTTCGAATTTCACCTCGGCTTCGCGCTTCAAAGCCAGCCTCATTCCCGAAGGCTACGCGCCCGAGGAGCTCAATCTGGCGCAGAGCCGCGACATCCCGCGCGATGCCAGCCTGTTGATCATCGCAGGGGCGAGTGTGAAGTACTCAGAGCGCGAGATCCTGCTGCTCGAGGAGTACCTGGCCCAGGGTGGCCGAATGCTCTACTTCGCCGAGCAGGGGCGCGAGCCAGGGCTAGATGGTTTGCTGGGCAGGCACGGCATCCAGGTCGACAACGGCGTGCTGACCGAGGATCCACGCAACCCGTATGTGATCATCAGCTCGTCCTACGCGAAGCACGAGATCTCGCAGCCGTTGATCGAAAAGCAGCTGAATCTCGAGATGCCGACCGCGCGCGGGCTGTCGATGTTGAGGGAAGGCGTCGAGCAAGGCGTCACCGTGACGCCGATCGCAACCACCTCGACCTATGCATGGGAAGAGACGAATCCTGGCGACGACCGCCCGGTTCTCGACAGCGGTGAGAAAACCGGAGCGATTCCGATCGTCATCGCCGCCGTCCGCGCGGTGGACGACGACTTCCCGAACAAGCGCTTTGCACAAGGCCGGCTGGTGGTCTTCGGCGACGCCCAGTTCATCACCGACGGGTTGATCGGGCATGAGCCAGGCAGAAACCTGGTGATGAACTCAGTCGCCTGGGCATCGAACCAGCTGCACAACATCACCATCCGCCCACCTGATCGGGACTTGTCGACCGTCGACCTTGACGACGCGATGCTGGCGAAGATCCGCTTCCTCGCGATGGATCTGTTGCCGGTGTTGCTGGCAGGGGTGGGTCTTGCGATCTGGATGACGCGGAGAAACAAGTGACGCAGGCCGCTCGGACATTGGTTCTCCTTGCGGGACTGACGGTGATTGCGATCGGCTTTGGTCTGTACGCCTATCTGGCGGTGCAGAAGCCCGACGCGCTCGAAGCAAAGGTGAAGGATCGCAGCCAGCGGCTGTTTGATCCTCTGACGCTCGGCGAACGAGCCAGCGACGGCGGCCTGCCTCGGGTCGAGTTCACGCAGATCACCGTCACTTTCAAGGATGAGACGACTGCGCTCGCGCGAGAGCCAGGTAAGGAATGGCAGTTGACGGCTCCGGTGCAAGTTCCTGCGGACAAGGTGGCGATCGATCAGGTCGTCAGCCAACTGCAGCAGGCGAAGCTCAAGCAGGTGATCGAAGAGCAGCCAGACGGTGCGGCGCTTTCGAAGTACGGCCTGACGCCCCCGCAGTTCATCGTCACTGCCGAGGTGATGGTTGGCGATGCGTCTGAGAAGCGATCGCTGCGGCTCGAGGGCGGCATCGAGAATTCGTTCGATGGCACGGTGTACCTGCGCCGCGACGGTGCCCCTCAGGTGTGGTCGGCCGAAGGAGGCGTTCGCTGGACATTGCAGAAATCGACCTTCGACTTTCGCGAGAAAGCAGTCTTCGGGCTCGTTGAAGGCAAGGTGACCCAGCTCGACGTAAAGACGAAGGAAAACCAGTACACGCTGCAGCGCGACGCGCAGAAGGCGTGGCAGTTGATCCGACCGATTTT
>JANOHG010000032.1:0-3696 GCA_031406375.1 Archangiaceae bacterium
AGAAGAAGCAGCGGCTCGAATACGTCTGGCGGGTAAAGCCCGAGGTGGCCGCTCTCAACATGGGCTCGATGAACTACGCGAAGTACTCAGAGAAGCGAAAAGCCTTCGTCTTCGATTTCATCTTCACCAATTCGTTCGGTGACATCCTCACCTGTCTTCAGGCGATCAAAGAAGCAGGAGCGAAGCCCGAGCTCGAGTGCTTCGATGTCGGCCACATCAACAACGCCGAGCCGTTGTTTCAAATGGGTGCGCTGAAGGGGCCTTCGCAATACAGCTTCATTCTCGGCGTCCTGGGGGGCGCTCCTCCGACGACCGACACGCTCTCGCACATGTCGAAGCAGATCCGCCCCGGTGATTCGTGGGAAGTGATCGGGATTTCAAAGGTGCAGTGGAAGCTGGTCGGCGCCGCGCTCGCGCTGGGTGGAAACATCCGCGTCGGCCTCGAGGACAACTTCTACCTGGACACCGAAGGTACCAAGTTGGCGAAGAACAGCGCCGAGTTGGTCGAGAAGGCGGTGCGAATGGCGCGGGATGTCGGCCGTGAGCCAATGAACATCGAAGAAGCGCGCGAGCATCTGGCGCTTCCGTGGAAATGGTGAGCTGATTTACTGAAAGTCGAGCCGCAGCACGCTCTGCGCGTCGACCCAGCGGCCACCGATCTTCGTTCCCCAGTGTAGGTGGGGCCCGGTCACCCGACCGGTCTTGCCAATCAGCCCAATGGGTTGACCCTGCTTCACCTTCTGGCCCTGCTTCACATCGAAGCGTGAGAGGTGAAAATAGGCGGTGTACAGGCCCATGCCGTGGAAGATCACCACGGTATTTCCTGATCCAAAACATTCTCTTTGCAGCACCACCTGACCGTCGTTGCTCGCGTAAGCCTCATCACCAATGTTGCCATTGAGGTCGAGCCCGAAGTGCTGGCTCTTCTTCTTTCCGTTGAACATGCGCAGATCGCCGAACGGTGCAGTCACCACATCGTTGCGGGGCCAAGCAAAGTTTTCGGTGAAGAGCCGTTCACTGCGCGGTTGGCCGAACGCTTCGTCGAACGCGGCTTGATCGCGCATCGACCAGGCGCGCTGGGCTCGGGTGGGCGAGACGAATTTCTTCGAGACCTTCAACTCGCTGCTGCGAAATTGCGGCGCGATGACCTCGAGCGTGCCTTGAACCTCGAGTTCCTGGGCATCGGCGACCAACGTCACTGACAGCTCGAGTGATCCTTCAGTCGTTTCCACCGGCAAGCCGATCAACGCGTGCCACCCTCCGGCAAATGGCAGGAAGTCGAGATCGAACTCGCCCAGCCTGCCTTGCGGCGCGTGCTGGGGGTTCGCGCCCTGGACGGTGATCAACACCGCGTCGCCCGGTTTCGCTGTGCCGGGCTGCAGTCGAACCGTCGCCGACGCAACCAGATAGAGGATGGCGATGGCGGTCGGCGACAGCACAGATAGAGGTTTGCACGCACACGCAGATCGTCAAGGGTTGACCTCTTTGGCGGTATGCTGCTTCAGCCATGCGCGCACCGAGGGGGTCATTCGCCGTCGCTTGTCTCCTGGTCCTCAACTGCGGGTCTCCCAACCAGACGTCGTCGATCGTCGGCCCTACCGGAGGCGAGGTCTGCCTGGCTGATCAACGGGTGTGCATCGTCATTCCTCCCGGTGCGTTGGAACGGGCAGTCACGATTCGAATCGTGCCGACCCACGATGTTCCTTCGGCTGCGTTTGGCGAGGGGTACGAGATCGGCCCGTCGGGCACCGAATTTCTCAAACCGGCGACGGTGATCTTCAAGCTCGACGCGCTTTTTGATTCCGACAGCGGCGTGAGCTGGTCGAATGAGCCGACCTTCGGCCAGCGGGCCGTTGATCCCCAGACTCTTCGGCTGTTCACCAAGTACGACGCAGACTGGCAGCCGCTGGCAACCCCCGTCGCTGCGTTGGATCGCGTGCGGCGAACGCTTAGCGGAACAGTCGAGCATCTCTCGCCTTTCGTGATCCTCAGGGCGGATCGTCTGCCAGATGGCGGAATTCCAATCGAGATCGATGGTGGGAAGAAAGACAGCGGGACGATCATCGTCCCGTATTTCGATGCCGGAAGACCCGACGCCGGACCGCCAGACGCGGGCCGCCCGGACTCCGGAGTTCCCGATGCAGGAAGAGCTGATGCAGGAGTTCCCGACGCGGGAAGAGCTGATGCAGGAGTTCCCGATGCTGGACCACCTGATGCTGGACCACCTGATGCTGGACCGCCCGATGCCGGACCGCCCGATGCCGGACCGCCTGATGCGGGACCGCCCGATGCGGGACCTCCCGATGCGGGACCACCCGATGCGGGACCGCCCGATGCCGGACCACCCGATGCCGGACCACCGGATGCCGGACCACCGGATGCCGGCGACGCCGATGCCGGACCTCTTGATGCCGGCGACGCCGATGCTGGCGTGGCCGATGCGGGGGACGGCGGGTAGCTCAGTCGTGGGCCTTGAGCCCGTACTTCGTCACCAGACGATGCACGTAGTTCCGAGCAATTCCTGCCTCGCGCGCCATCTGCGAGATGTTGCCGTTGCACTTGTTGAGCAGGCCAAGCAGGTATTCCTTGGTGAAGCTCTCGACCAGGCGTTCCTTCGCTTCTTTGAAGGGAAGGTCGTTGATTCCTTCGTTCGACTGCAGGCTTCGTGACGCTGTGGTCTCGTTGGGCAACGGATCGACATCGGCACCAGCCAGCGCGCGCTCGACGAGGTTACGCAGCTCACGCACGTTTCCGGGCCAGTGGTACGCGGCGAAGCGGGCCATCAGACCTCGCGGCAGCTCGAACTCGCCTCGCCCCATGTTCTTGACGAAGTGTTCAGTCAGCAGCGGAATGTCATCGAGCCGATCGCGCAGGGGGGGCACCTGCACCAGCACGACGGCGAGTCGATAGTAGAGATCGCGACGAAACCGGCCTGCTTCGATCTCGACGTCGAGGTCGCGGTGCGTGGCCGCGATGATGCGAACGTCGATGCGGCGATGTTTGTCTTCGCCGACGCGTCGCACCATTCCTCCCTCGAGTACGCGAAGCAGCTTCGGCTGCAGATCCAGTGGCAGCTCACCAAGCTCATCGAGGAAGATGGTGCCGCCGTCCGCTTCGAGGAAGGCTCCGTTGCGATCAGAGATTGCTCCGGTGAACGCGCCTTTGACGTGTCCAAACAACTCGCTCTCGATGAGGGAAGGCGCGACCGCTCCGCAATCAACCACGACGAAGGGGCGCCCCAGCCGCTTGCTGCGCGCGTGAATCGAGTGCGCAAGCACTTCCTTGCCGGTGCCCGTTTCGCCCAAGAGCATCACTGTCGAATCGGTCGGAGCGACTTTCTCGAGGATCCCGAACAACTGGCGCATCGCCGCCGCCGCTCCTTTCACGGTACCGAAGCTGCTGATCGCCTCGGGCAGCCCAAGATCCTGCTCGACCATCGAGATCTTCAGCGAAGTTTTTCCGACGGTCACGACCGCCTGGTCCTCGACGATGACCTCGGTGATCCGCGCACCCTGCATGTACGAGCCGTTGGTGCTGTCGAGATCTCGTACTCGCACGCCGTCGGGGCGGGCCATCAACTCGACATGGTAGCGAGAGACGGTGGTGTCCTTGAGCGTCAGCTGAGCGTCAGGGTGGCTGCCGATCTTCATGCTGCCTTCGATCGCCCGCGTCGTCCCCACGTCGGGTCCCGCCACG
>JANOHG010000049.1:0-8116 GCA_031406375.1 Archangiaceae bacterium
CAGTTGTCGCGTCTCGAAGCTGGGTCGCCAACATCCCTTGCTTTCCCTGAGCAAGCAGTCGAAGGCGGGTCGAACGCACGTCGAGTTCGCCACCTCGTTGAAGGCTGGCGACCACCCACTCGAACGACTTTTCGTCGGCGCGCAGCGCGGCCCGCCAGATGAGATCCTCGACCACCGAGTTGTACTCTTGCTTCGGCACCAGGGCCTTCAAGGTCGCGATCACCTGCTCGTTGGTCTCGTGGCGAGACAGCACGAAAGAGATCCATCGCCGCGACAGCGACATCGTGGCGGCCGCCTCGCGTGACTCGTCGGACTTCGCCATCGCGTAGGCGAACGACCGCAGGGCCTCGAGAAGGGCGCCTGCCTCGAGGAAGGCGACGCCCCGATGCAGCGCGATCGTCGCGCGCTCACGGAATCCGGATGCAGGTTCGAGCTCGAGCAGCCGCCTTCCGCGGTCAGAAGAGGTGAGCAGCGCGCGCCGCTGCGGCGATTCCTTCGCGTCGAAGTTGCCGATCCACGACTCGAGCTCGGCGCCGTCACCGCGGTCGATGGACGAGTCGATCATCGACAACGCCAACGTGTCGATTGCCTCAGTTCCGCTGGCAAAAGGCCGGGCTTGCGCAAAAAGAAACAGCCGGCGCTGCCGGTTCAAGGTCAGCCAATCACTCGCTTGCCAGGTGAGGCTCTTGCGCAGGAAGGCAGCCTGCGCCGAGTTCGCCGGCCACTGCGCAGCCGCTTGCTTGGCCTCGCTCGCGCCGACTTCGGAAATCCCCAACGCCTTTGCGCGCTGCTTTGCAGCCTGCCCAGCGCGTCGAGCGCGTCGCTCGAGAAGCTGCGCCATCGCGAGATCCAGGTCGAAGATCCGCGCCTCGATCGCGCTGACGCTTTGAACCTTCTCGCGCACCAGGGTCTTCAGAGACAACTGCAACAGCTGCTTCAAGAACGGCCCAGTTGAAAGGCGATCCGTCAAATCCAGCGAAGGCGACTTGCCCAATTCAATCAACGTCAGCTCGGGAAGAAAGCACGAGGTCCGAAAGAAGCTAACCGAGCGCAGCTCGGCAGCCGACAGCACGCTGTAAAGCGAAACGAACCGCTGCTGTCGCGCGGCCTCGAAAGCATCCCAGGGGTTTCTGGGGCCAATCGGAATTCCGCGAGACGAATAGAGCACCCAATTGTGAACCGACAGAGGCCACAAGCCAGCTCCGCCCTCGGCATCCTTGGGGAAACCGTCCTGGCACAACCCAACGCTCCCCATCGCAGCCCACACCACCGAACGGAACTCTTCATCGTCGCGGCTGACGAACCCTTGCTCAGCGATGCTGTTTCGCAGCAGCCACAGCTTGAGGGTGTCTGCTGCCCGTCCTTCGCGCAGCGCGAGGCGCGCGTTGTAGAAGAGTAATGTCTGATTTGACGGCTTCGGCTCCTGCTGATCCGCGGCAACGGCGCACAGCGCCAGCGCCACCGCCAGCCAGGCCGTCACAGCTGCCACCCAATCGATGTCGACAGTTCCCACCACCAACCCAGGCTCGAGCCGGTGATGCCTGACAGCAGTGGCACGCCGACCATCACGCGCGGCTCGATGAAGATCCCGGTTCGGAAGTAGAGGTCGAGGGCAAAGCCTGCAAGCAGCCCGTATCGCCCCTTGTCAATCTGCATTCCGGGGACGCGCTCGCGGTCGAGGTACTCGAGCTCGCGCTCGGAAATCCTGGGCGCGAGAATCGCTTCAACCACCTGGCCCGCGTTCGCCTTGCCCAACGCGCCTGGATAGAACAGGTACCGCAGGCCGACGTTCACCGAAAACACCAGCTCGACATTCGGCAAGAACCTCAACCGGGGAGTCCCCACGCCTTCCAACAGCGCGTACGCGACGTTGACGTCGAACTCGAACCGACTCGGGCGACCCGCCTGGCGGTAAGGCGTGAGCGACAACTTGTCCGAGCTGTCGCTGCCCCAGGTGAACACCCGCGTCACCGCGAACTCGAAGGTGAGGTTGCCAGTCGGAACCCGAACGAAGGCACCAACCCGCGTGCTGTAAAAGTTGTTGAGCTCGAGCAACTGGCTGGCAACCACGCCGAAGCCGAGCGTCTTCTTGCGCCAATCGAAGAGTACCGCGCGCGATGCAATTCCAATCGTGCTCTCACTGAGCACTTCCAGCGGGGTGCGGAACCCTTCGAGGGTAGTATCGATTTCCTGCTTCGAATCGCCGGGCTGAAGGACTATGGGCGCAGCGCCTTCTGCGGCCAAAGCGGCCGGCATCGCCAGGCATGCAGCGATGACCAGGCTACGGATCAAGCGGAAAGTCTCCGTCGGTCGGCACCGGGAAAATCGGCGTGTAACAGCCGCTTTTGTACGTTTGCCGGAACGGCGCGGCGACTTCGTAGACCTGGCCTTTGAACGTGGGGTGGTCACAAAAACGCGTGCACTGAAGCAGCGAAGTGCCCAAAGCGAACTCACCGCTCTTCCACAGTTCGTTGGCGTATGGCTTTGAAGCTTGGGTTGAGATGCCGAAGGGCACGGTGACCGAAAATGCGGTCGCGGCTGCGCCGACGGTTGCCGTGTAATCCATTTGGAGAAGGAATGGGAAATCCCAAAACAGACCCACCTCGTAAGAGGTAGCAGGCGCTCGCTCGTGAACGTCAGGCAAGGTCGAAATCGGGAATGGAATCGGAGCCAGTTGGCCGCGCGCAATCATCGCCTGCAAACGTCGCTGAGTTTCCGGATCTGCCGATGGACAAAACGAAAACGCATCGGTGGGGGCAGCACTGAACGTTTCATTGTTGAAGAATGTCGCGACGCCGAAGTCGCCAATCTGAGTGTTCTGCGAAGTCGGAGTGCGTTCAGGAGCAAGGAAGGTCAGCTTGGTCACTTGTCCTGTCTGGCTTTCAGAATATTTAGCAATGAATGTCAGATACTGGGCACGAGATGGAAGTATCGGTAACGAATTGAAACGAAACGGCCCGAGTTTCAAGTCGTCCTGAAGAGGCACCAATGGGCATTCGAAGGACGACGTGTCCGGGATCTTGTCGAGATCAGGCTCGTCAATGCTCGCAGGGCACCACAACACCAGCGCCCGCAGCGCAGGGCTCACAATCTTGTACTTCGCGCTGTCGAACACGAACGCACCGCTGACCCGGGGTGAGCTCTTGTTGCGCTCAAACGGGAGAATCAGCTCGAGCGCCTTCTCGATTGCGGCTCCCAGCTCATTCTTGGTGTCGTCGTGGTGAACTGCCAGCGCGAGCACCATGTCCTTTCCTTTCGCGCGCTCGGCTTCAATCGCCGTTCGTAACCGGGCCGCGAGCGTGTTGGGAAAGGTCGGGTCTTTGAAGTCGTCGATGCAAATTTCGGGCGCTCCGCTGAGCAACAGCCGTTGCACCTGCATCGACAGATGCCCGTTCGAGATCTCTCTTCTGCAGGGTCGCATCACAAAGCCAAGCTCGGTGTTCGACCGAATCGGGCTGCGCAGGCTCGGGAACGCCGCACGAACGTCGGGGTTTTTCCGAGCGATCGCCACCGTCTCGAATTGGCCTTTCGCGTCGGTAACGACTGACTGCGCGCACACCGCCAGCGCGGTGGATGCTGCCAAAGGCAGCTTGTTGGTGTCGAAGACTGCTCGCCTGAGAGTCTCGAGAGGCGCCCAGGGCAATGGCGTCATCGCGGCTGGACAGTTGCTCGCCAGCCCATAGCCATAAGAATTGGCGGGCAAAGCGACGACGTCACCGTAGCGCGGCTCAGCGATGCGGAACCTGCGACGAAGGCCCTTCTCTTCGACCTCCTGATTTCTCAGCGTCGGAAACTGATGACGTGCGCGCCATTGAACGGTCTCGTTCTTCTCTTCGAAGACGCCGTACACAACGAGACTGCGGTGCGAGTGAGCGGGACCTTTGCCAATGTGGTTGAACGTGACCGGGGCGACAAGCGTCTGCGCGCCGTTTCGGTGGTAGCGCAGACGCAAGCCGACTACGGGCAGCTTCGGCACTTTCAGGCTGGTGCTGCCACACATCGTGTTGGGCCCACAAAGCACCGACAGATGGGTGTGAACGGGCGGCAGGTTGGCAGTCGATGTCCAGGGGAGCTCGGCGTCGTCCGTGCGCCAGGTGACTTCAAGCTGACTCTCAGGGCCCAGCCCCTGCTCAGCGGTGACGTTGTAGAAGATGAACAGCGTTTCCTCTTCTTCGAACCACGCCGCGTCGGCCAAAATGAACCTCGCGTTGATGTCGACAAGCGGCACCTTTTGGCAAGCGCTCACAACGAGCGCAGCGCAGACCAGTGGGCCGATGGATTTCATTACGCGACAATCTCCGAGAATGAGACTTTGCCGCGCGCGACGAGCTTCTTCATGCCGGTGACGAGCTCTAGGTGCCCGCGGCGCGCCTGCAGCAATTGATCCGCGCGCGACCCGAAGCCCATGTTCGCCCGCATCGCGTTCTGCAGCGTCGCAGGCAGACGCGCGAGGAAGCTTTCTTGCCATGAGGCCTGCTGCATCGAAGCCCAGCCCGCCAGGTTCTTGACGTCGACCTCGAGCAGCAAATCTGCCTGCAGCTCACCCGGCAGTTTGAACAGCATGTCTGGATAGAGAATCTCTTCGTACCAAGAAGGATGCGTGCCGCTCGAGCGCTTGAGCGCTTCGGTGAAGACGACCTTTCGTTCCTCGGCCTCGAGGTGCGAGCACAAGACAGACAGGGCGCCCGCAGCGTCGAACTCGCGGCCGCGATCCACAATCTCATGCGTTCCCGTCTTCGCGGGCATCTGCAGCGGCAGCCCCGCGCGCGCATTGTCGAGCGTCTCAAACAGGTGCTGACGCTCTTCGTTGCTGATCCGGTTCGATACCAGCAGCTGGGTGGCGACCTGCACCCGAAGATGAGGTGGCAGCGCGCGCGACAGCTCGTGCTGGCAGTCGGTCGGCACCATCGCGAACAACAGCGCTCCGTTTCGTGGAGGCAAGCTCTCAATCAGGTGCGCCAACCCGTCAGCGCCGAACTCTTCGCGAAGGCTGCGGTAGCTCTCGGCGTCCGACTGCGCCAGCAGCGACGAAGAAATCGCGTGGTGGTTGAGCACCCTGAAAAACTCGCCGTCTGAAGGCAGCGTCTTCTCGTCGAGCTGCTTTAGATATTCGGCGAACTCGATTTTGCGCACCGCGAGCTGACCATCGGAAGAGAACGCCAGCGAGAGTCGATTTCCGAAGACGAAGATGGCCTTCGCCAGGTACGAGAACTCGCCGGCGCGGAGCCAGGTGCGCAGCAGCTCGACCACGCCGCCCTCGTCCTTTCCCAGCTCGCCTTGCCCAATGCGCTCATTCCAAAGCCTTTGCTGTTCAGTGACAAAGCCGGCCTCTTCGTTCTTGTCGGCCAGCTTCAGCTGCTCGGCCGGGTCAGGAAGAATCGGCATCTCATCGGTGGTCTCTTCTGTCGGCTCGTTCGCGTTCAGCCCGCCCGCAGCCAACTGCGCCATCATGGCCTTTTCTTCCAGCGACTCGCGCCCTAGGCGACGTCCGCCCCAGATGATCGCCAGCGTCGCCAGGGTGCCAAGCAGCAAGGCGATCATCCATGAGAAGTGCGGCAGCAACCCAACCCACAGCTCGCGAACGGCAACATCCCACTCCCATTTCGGCGCTGGAGGAGGAGGCGCCGGTGGCGTTTCGACCTTCGCCACCAAACTCGTCTCTGGAATCGGTGGCGGCGAAATCGCCAACGCTGCAGAGATGGGCTCAAGCACCTGCCGGCTGACTGTGACTTGGAGCCAGCCTTTCGACAGCCGTTGCTCGAGGCGCTTCACCAGCGCCTGTACGTCCTTGGCCGCAATCGACTTCTCGTGCGCGAACTCGCAGCGGGCCTGGGTGAGATATTCCTGGGGTGGTACCGCACCCAGGCCTTCCTGCTGACCGAGACCCGGAAGGGACGTGCCGCGCGGAAGATCCACCACTGCGTGGTCGCGGTAGGTGCAGCCCTTCGAGACACACCGTTCGGGAGCGCAATCTCGGCCGAGAAAGAGGTCGAACTGACTCTCGAGCGTGCGCAGGTCCATCAGCACCGGCGCAGGAATGTGCTTCTCGGGTACCGGGGTGGCGCTCGATTGCGCGTGCGCCGTGTGGATTGTGGCCAGCGTAAGCACCGCGAACAAGCGAACGAAATCAAACATTCTCATCAGTAGATCCTCACAACAACTCGGCGATGGCGCGCCAGACGGTCTTCGGGGCTGAGCCCCTTGAGCTGCTCTTCCGGCAACGGCTTGGTGTCCGCATAGCCTTCGACGCGAATGCGCGAGCGCACGATTCCGATGTCTTCCAGCCGCTGGCGCAGCACGATTGCCCGGTCGCTGGAAAGGTCCCAGTTGCTGCCGCCCCCCACCATCGGCGTCGGGTCGGTGTGCCCTTCGACGGCGAAACTGTACTGGGTCGAGTAGGGCACCAGCACCTGCAGCATTGAGGTCACAGTGGTGTCGAACTCGGAACGAATGACGGCTTTTCCCGAATCGAAGACGAGCCCCGAATTGAGCGACAGCTCGAGTCCTTCAGCGGTCAGCGTGGTCTCGACGAGCTTCTGAAGCTCCTTTTTCGCAATCTGCGTGTCGATCTCTTTGCGAATCGACTCGAGACTCGCCGGCTGCTCAGCGCCTGAGATGCTCTTGACGATCTGCTGCATTCGGCTCTTGTTCAGCTGCGCCGCGCTCAACAGCACGACGAAGAAGAGCAGAAGGTTGGTTATCAGGTCTGCGTAACTGAGCAGCCAACTCTCCTCATGACCATTCGCGCGCCGTTGCATCGCTCACGCTCCGCCGCGCGAAACGAGCTCGTTGACGCTCTTCTCGCAGCGTTCGAGGAAGCCGAGCCTTTCATCGAGAAGGCCGTTGAGGAAATGGCCGATTGGCCCCGCCATGCCAGCGCCGAACGCGACCCCGTAGAGCGTCGCGAGCAGCGCCAACGACATCGACGCGCCGATGTTGAGGTTGTCGGCGCTCATGTTGGCGAACATCTGGATCATGCCAGTGATGGTTCCAACCATTCCGAACGCGGGGCCGAGCTTCGAGAGCATTTCCCAGTTGTTGACCGCCGGCTGCCAGCGCAGCAACTCTTCGTGGCGCAGCTCGAGAAACACCTTCGCGCTGGCGACCTCGGGTGAACGGTTGAGGATCAGATCCACCATCTGCTTCACAGCGGGGAAGCGGCTCTTCTCAGCGACTGACAGCGCCGAGCTTCGCTTGCCTTCGCGCCACAGTGCGTAAAGCTCTTCGCGCTCGGTTTCCATCTCTCGGGTCGCCTTGCTGATCATCCTCAGGCCAGGGATGAATTCCCGCAGGCAGAGCAGCGTGCGCAGCGCGGTGGTCCCGCTCGAGCTAATCAACACCGCCGCCGCCGAGCCCGCCAGCACCATTACCAGCGCGTGCAGATCGAAAGCCGAGATGACCGTGCTGTCGCCGCGGTCAGTAAAACCGAGCCAGACGACAAACCCCAACATTAAGAATCCAATGATTTGCATGTGATCCTCTCTTACTTGTTCTGTTTCTGGAGCTCTTCGAGCTTCTTGCGAACGGTTGGATCGCTCTCGATCGTTTCGACCTGCTCGTAGACTTCGATCGCCTTGTCGCGTTCACCCATCATCAGCAGCAGCGACGCCTTTGCGCGAAGAAACTCAGGGTGCGATTTGTAGCGTTGGAGCACGGTCTCGGCCCATTCGAGCGCCAATGAGTAATTGCCAGTCTTGGTCGCTTCCTGCATCAGGGCGCGCGCCCGACTGATGCTGACTTCGGGCGCGGTGTCGTCGACCCGCAGTCCGCGCTGGCGGTAGGCATCGATCAACGTCGCGTCGGCGGCGGTCGGCGGGGGCGGTACCACCCGGGTGGTGGGAATCGTCTTGACGTCGCGGCTTCCCGCCGCGTGCTCAACGACGATTCGCTGACCTGTCGCCAGCATTGGAATATCGACCTCTGTAATCAGGCTGCCGTCATTCCAACGGACCTTCATCGCGGTCGTCGAGCCGAAGCCGAATGGCCGCGTCAGGGTGCCTTCTTCCTTGAGCGCTGGGTGCTTCGTCGGCGCGGGCTCGACCAGGTAGTACGTATAGTTGCGTGCGGCGCAACCGCTGGACAGAACGAGGCAGACGAGTAGGAATCGGTTCATGGG
>JANOHG010000007.1:0-3991 GCA_031406375.1 Archangiaceae bacterium
GTACGTCACCGACGATGGTGTTGCGCGTGACGGTCAGACCCAACGTCTCGAGCAGACGTGTTTGGAAGTACCGACTGTTGGAGTCGATGGTGAGCCCGGTCAGCAGCTCGTCGCCCGTGCAGATGGTCTCGATGCGCACGACGCTCGAGGTACTACAGGACTTCGTTGTCGTCGACGTCGTTGGCGTCGCTCTCGTCCTCATCTTCGTCCAGCACATCAGCCGCCGCGGTGGCGCGACGCTGCTTGACGTAGCGCCCCAAAAGCACTGCCGATTCGCCGAGGCCAAACAGCAGGTACCCCGAGAAGTAGGCCACCAGCACCCACGCCGGGTGAGACTGGGTTGCGATCACGATGCCAGCGGCGATGATCGCGCTGCCGATCAGCGCCGACTTGCGCGACAGCTTGAGGTCTTTGAAGGTCCGGTAACGCACGGTCGAGACCATCAACAGGGCGAGGAACACCATCGCCACCGCGACGGGAATCCGCGCGACTTCTGGCAACGGCCCACCCTGTGCGGCGTAGTGAGCAATCACCATCGAGATGACGACGCCCGCAGCGAGAGGAATCGGCAGGCCGACGAAAAAGCTCGACGCGCCGCCGTGACTGCTGTTCTGAGCGAGCACGTTGAAGCGCGCCAGGCGCAGCGCGCCGCACGCGGCGAACATGAAGCTGATGAAGAGGCCCCAAAAGCCCAACGGCTGCAACGCCCAACGCCACACCAACATCCCAGGCGCGACCCCGAAGCTGATGACGTCTGCGAGGCTGTCGAGCTCGACGCCGAACTGGCTCTGGGTCTTGGTGAGCCGCGCGACCCGGCCATCAAAGCCGTCGAAGAAAATGCCGAAGAAGATCGCCAGCGCCGCCTGATAGAAATGTGCAGGCGTCGTTTCGCCCGCACATAAGGTGAGCGCGTAGAAGCCGCAGAAGATGGATGAAACGGTGAAGAGGTTCGGCAGTACGAACATCAGCTGGCGAAGCTTAATGTGGCGGAGCACCTTAACAGGCCGTGGAAAACGCACTTCTGATCATCCTTATCTTGCTGGCGGCCCTCGCGGGCACTGCGATCTGGGTGCGCGCGGTGATGCGCACGTTTGCGCTGAAGCAAAATCGCCCGGCGGCCTGCGTCGTGGCGGCCGTCGACGGTTGGCAGTTGTGCGCGTGGCACCGCGTCCCCATTCAGCGCCGCTTCGTCGAACCGGTGGTGCTGTGCCACGGATTGTCGAACAACCACCGCTACTTCGAGTTTCAAGCGCCCTATAGCTTCGCGGCCGCCCTGACGGAGGCTGGCTTCGAGTGCATGACCGTTGAGCTGCGCGGCGCGGGAAACGCGGCCCCCGCTCCACTCGGCACCCGCGCCGACGGATGCATCGACGACTACGTGCGCTTCGATGTCCCCGCATTGATTGGCCACGCGCTCTCACACTCAGGAGCCTTGAAGACGTTCTGGGTGGGGCACTCGCTGGGGGGTCTCGTCGCGCTCGCCGCCGCCGAAGACAGCGTGCAAGAAAAGTTGAAGGGGCTAATCACCCTTGGCTCGCCGGTGTTCTTCCATCCTCAATGGAGAACGCGTTGGCTGCTGAAGTTTGGCTATTGGCTTTCACCGCTGGGCCGATTTCGAACCGATTGGTTCGCGGCGATGGTCGCGCCCCTCGCAGGGTGGTTTGAGGTTCCAGTGGGCAAAAACATCGCCAACCAACGCAACATGCTGGGGTGGGTGCAACGACTCGCGCTCGCGACGGTGATTGCTCCGATCTGGCATGGAGTCCTGCGGCAGCTGCGCGACTGGACGTCTGACGACAAGTTCCGATCGGTCGATGGCAAGACCGACTACCGCAATCGCGTGCGGACGCTGGTGATTCCGCATCTCATCGTCGGAGGAGTCGCTGATGGCATCGCGCCGCCTGCGAACTGCGAGCAGCACTTTGCGCTCGCCGGCTCTCCCGACAAGGAACTGCAGCTTTACGGCAAACAGTTCGGCCACCGCGAAGACTACGGCCACGGAGATCTGCTGCTCGGCACCCACGCCGACACCGAGGTGTATCCGAAGTTGATCGCGTGGCTGAAGCAGCGCGCGACGCCGGTCGGCTAACCCCACCGCTGGTTCAGTTGCGTTCGATGCACCCACTGGCCGGAAGAACGAGGTTGCTCTTCATCCTCTTCACCGTGACGCGGGCCCCCTGTTCGCACTCTGCCCAGATCGGCACCTGCACGGCGGTGATGTCTGCGTCTTCGAGCTTCACCACTGCGCGATCGAGCACCGCGATCGCAGGGCCTTCGCCGCCCTTGCTGATCATTCCCTTCACCGTGACGACCGAGGCGAGGTCTAAGACAAGCGCCCCGACCCGGCAGCGCTCACAAGAGAATCGGTTCAGCTCAACCTGCGCTCCAGCGCTCGCGAAGACTCCAATCCCGTCTGCATCGCGCACGATGACGTTGCTCACCTCGACGTCCGCATCGCGCAGCTGAAACCCGTCACCGCCGTGGTCGGGGCCAAAAGCGCGTTCTGCGCGGATCTGTTCGACCGTCACGTCTTCGAGCTTCACCTCGCCCCGCCTCACGAAGACCCCGGTTTCGCGCGCTTGCTTCACTTTCAGGCCCTTCACTTTGAGCACGCTCTCGAGCAGATGAAGGGCGCCGTAGCTGCCGCTGTGCTCGATGCGGAGGTCGCTCAACGTCCCGGTACATTCGACGGTCGCGACGCCCGCCAGCTGTACCCGAAAGGATGCGAACCGTTCGATGGTGAGGGCCGCTTTCCTCGCCTGCAGTCCGAACTCGTGGCCATTCACCGAGGAATCGGTGAGGTGCAAAGCGCCTTCGGCCACGAAAACACCTGGCCCACTTCCGCCGGCAACCACCAACCCTCGAACCTTCGCTTGGCTGTTCTCGAGGTGCAGCCCTTGCGCAGGGCCTGCGGTCTGCAGGTCGTCGATGTCGAGCCGCGCTCCCACTGCGTCAACCGCACGGCGAAAAGCACCCACGAAGCGCACCTTCTTCAGCCGGGCGTTGGCGCCCTTCAAAAGCTGGACACCAAACGTCTCACTCACGCTGCCGTCGAACATCGAGTCTTCGAGCGTCAGCGCGTCGCTGGCCTCGAGCGCGACGCGCCGCTGCCCAGAGAAATGAACCCTTCGCAGCGTCACCGGCCCAATCGCTCTCATTCCAACGAACCCCCCTTGAATCGAGAGCGCCTCCAGGCTCGCCGAGGCAGGGGCCGTAACCACCGTCGTTTCACCCTCCGAATGCAGAACGACCTCGCCGTGCCCAACCAGCACAATGCCTGGCGGCAGAACCCAAGGCCCTGCGTACAACCCCGAGCGCAAGTGAATGAGCGCGTCGGGCGCCAGTGCGTCGTTCAGCCGCTTGAAGGGCGAGCGGGGCTCACCGTTGCCGCCTTCGAGCGCCGAAGCATCGACCCATCGCTCGATTGCCACGCGCGGGGCCAACGGCTGCGGCTGCACCACAACCCCAACCGCGGGGGGCACACATCCTCCAATCAGAATCACCAGCGAAACGGCACCCAGCGCGCGATCGCCAAACCGCGACTTCCGATCAGAGCCGCGCTCTAGACGCGTGGAATATCTTGGGCTTCGGGCGTCGACCTGATCGCAATCCCGAATTCTCTGATCAGACATTCTGTGGCTCGGCAAAAGTGTATGTATTACATTGACTTGCGTGATCCGGATTTGGTACCTGTGTTGGCCTCTTCGAGGGGGCTCGAGGGGCATTATCCCGGAGAAACACGTCCATGACGAAGGCAGAGCTGGTTGAAGCTGTGTCGGTCGAAACCAAACTGACCAAGAAGGCGGCGTCAGAAATCATCGACGTCGTATTCAACAACATCGGCAAAGCAGTGAAAAAGGATGACCGTTTCAGCTACCCGGGATTTGGGACCTGGTCGATGCGCAGCCGCAAGGCGCGAAAGATTCGAAATCCCCAGACGAATGAGATCATGAAGTTGAAGGCCAGCAAGACGATTGGTTTCCGGCCGGCC
>JANOHG010000054.1:0-1755 GCA_031406375.1 Archangiaceae bacterium
GCGTATTCGGTTGGACTCACCGAAGTGTTTGAACAGAAATTCGCCGAAATGGGCGGCAAGGTGCTTGGCGTTCAGAGCTACGCCAAAGGCGATACCGACTTTCGATCGCAGCTGACGGCGATCAAGAAGCTCAAGCCCGAAGGGCTCTACGTACCGGGCTACTACAATGACGTTGGCATCATCGCCCGTCAGGCGCGCGAGCTCGGTCTGAAGACGGTGATGATGGGCGGCGACGGTTGGGACAGCGAGAAGCTCTTCGAGCTGGGTGGCAAAGCAATCGAAGGCAGCTTCGTGTCGAACCACTATTCACCTGAGGACCCGTCGGCGCAGGTGCAGAACTTCATTACCAAGTACAAGGCGAAGTTCAGCGGTGTACCCGACAGTCTCGCGGCGCTTGGGTACGATGCAGCCAACGTGGCGATCGAGGCGATGAAGCGCGCGCCGGATCTGTCGGGACCCGCACTGCGCGACGAAATCGCCAAGACGAAGGACTTCGTGGGCGTCGCAGGGACCATCTCGCTCAACGAAAAACGCGACGCGGTGAAGCCGGCGGTCGTGCTCCAGGTCGTCGACGGCAAGTTCAAGTACGTCGCGACCGTGAAGCCCTAAGCGACGTGTCAGGGTTCCTTCAGCACCTCATCAACGGCCTTGCCGCAGGCACCATCTACGCGCTCGTCGCGCTTGGCTACACGATGGTCTACGGCGTGTTGAAGCTGATCAACTTCGCCCACGGTGATGTGATGATGGTCGGCGTCTACGTCGGCTACGCCGTCGCGTTCATGATGGGCCGCGAACACTTCGGCACTTTCTCTGGCGTAATGCTGGTGTTCCTGGTGTCGATGATTGCGTGCGCGGCGTTCGGGCTGTTGATTGAACGGTTCGCGTACCGACCGCTGCGTGAGAAGCCGCGGCTGACATCGCTCATCACGGCGATCGGCATTTCGTTCGCGCTCTCCTACGGCTTCCAGCTGGACTTCGCGGTAAACCTTGGCGGCAAGAGCTACACGATTCTGCCCGGCGCGGCGTCGCGCGCGTTTCCAGAAATCATCGTGCCCCAGCAATGGTTCGAGTTCGGCGCGGACGAAAACAGCGTCATCATCTGGAACTGGCAGGTCATCTCGTTCGGCATCGCGGCGGGTTTGATGGTCGGGCTGCAGTTTCTGGTGTTCAAGACCCGCTTCGGCCGGGCGATGCGAGCAGTGAGCTTCGACCACCGTGTCGCCGCGCTGCTCGGAATCCCAGTCGACCGCGTCATCGCCGGCACGTTCATGCTGGGCAGCGCGCTTGCCGCTTGCGCTGGGCTGCTCTACGCAATCAAAGACACTTCGGTGCAGCCCCTGATGGGAATGTACATCGGGCTCAAAGCCTTCGTCGCCGCGGTGATTGGCGGTATTGGCAACGTGCCAGGCGCAGTTGTCGGTGCACTCGCGCTGGGGTTGTGTGAAGAGTTCGTGGTTGGCTATACGTCCTCGAGTTGGCGCGACGCGGTGGCCTTTGGCTTTTTGATTTTGGTGTTGCTCGCAAAGCCTGAAGGGTTGTTCGGGCGTGTGCAGGCGGAGAAGGTGTGATTCGCGCAGCCGCTCCAGTGCTCATCGCAGCGGTCACGTGCGTGGCGCTGCAAGCCACCCTTGGGCAGTTCGCGTTCTTCGCGTACCTGGCGGCGTTGGTCGGGGTAAACGTCATCCTCGCGGTGTCGCTGAACGTCATCAACGGGATGACCGGCCAGTTCTCGATTGGGCACGCCGGGTTCATGGC
>JANOHG010000061.1:0-5640 GCA_031406375.1 Archangiaceae bacterium
CGTGGCGGCGGTCGAGGCGGCCAACAAGGCCCACTCGGTACAGGGCCTGCGGTACCGCGCAAACGTCTTCGATGATCTCGAAGGCGGCAGCTTCGATGTCGTCATGGTCGCCGACCTGGCGCCCTACGTCCGTGCGCCCGAGCTGCTGCGCGAATTGACCCGGCTGCTCAGCCGCGGGGGGCTGTTGATTGGAGGTTTGCGCAACCCTGCTGGGCTCGCGCTGCCGATGGTGATGGAGTCCGAGGAGGGCGAGCCGCCTCCGACTTGGGGCCAGCTGCTCGACGCGCTTTCGTCGCATTTTCCATCGGTTGAAGTCGCGACTCAGAGTCCGGTGCTTGGCTACCAGCTCGCGTTCGAGCGCGGCGATGGCTTGCAGGTCGATGGGTCGCTGGCCGAAGCGACCGAGGCGGCATATTTCATCGCGATTGCAGGCCAGGAACCGGTGCGGGCAGTCGACCCCACCTGGGTCCAGCTGCCACCCGAGCCGCTCGCCTACACCGGAGGAAAGCTCGAAGAGTCTGCGCGAAGGGGTCGCGAATGGCAGGAACGAACCGAGCGAATGAAGGAGCTTCTCGAACGCGCGAAGAAGGACGTTGGCGCCAAAGAAGCCGACTTGAAGGATGTGCGTGAGCAGCTGTTGGGTGCTCGCGAAGGGGTCGCTCGCCTCACCGTACAGCTCGAGGAACTCTCGAAACGCCCGAAGGCGATCGCACAACAAGACGATCTGGCTGGCCGGATACGAAGACTTGACGCTGAGCTTGGCGTCGCGCGTGAGCGCGCTGCGGACGCCGAAGGCCGCGTTCAGGCCTCAAGGCTTGAGTCCGAAGCGCAGGCCCGAGCGCAGAAGGACGCAGCCGTCGAGGCGATCGCCGCTCAGGAAATCGCGCGTCTCGAACGATCTCGTCGCGAAGAGCTGGTCACCCAGCTCGAGGACGCACGCACCCGGCTTGCGTCGGCCTACGAGCAGCACGGCAAGCTGGAAGATGAGCTGGCCAAGTCGCGCGTCGAGTTCGAGCGTGCACGTTTGCAGTTCGACCGGGTCGCCGAGACGCTTAATATCCGTGAGCGCGAGCTGACCACCGCGAAGGAACGAGAGGTGCGGCTCGCAGAAGCCCGAAGCGAAGCGATCACCGCGGTCGAAGTACTTGAAGGTCAGCTCGCACAAGCGGGCAGCCGATCGAAGGATGCGCTTGCACAGCTCGAACGAACGGAAGGCGAACGGCTGGCCGCGATGCGCGCGGTTGAGTTCGAGACGCAGGCGCGTCTGCGTCTCGAACAGGATTTTGAGAGGACGAAGTCACAGCTCACCCTGAGCCGCGAGCTCGTCTCAACGCTCGAGGGCGAACGGCCTGGGTTGCAGACCGAGCTTCAAGAGGCCAAGGCCGGCGCCAACCGGTTGGCCCGCGACATCGAGGTGCTCGCGGGGTCCGAGCGGACGTGGCGCGCGATGGCGCAGGAATTCGAGCAGCGGTTGGCCAATACCCAGGCCAACGTCGAAACGCTCAGCGAACAACTCAGTGAAGCTGAGGGCGCCAAGGAAACCGAGGTCGCTCGTTACCGGCGCCTCGAGAAGGATCTTTCGACCGCCGTTGGCGCCGAGCGGGGCGCACGGGAGCAAGCCGAGGTCGCGCTCGCCGCTGTGCGACTCGAAGTCATCAGCCTTTCGGATGAGCGGCTCGAGCTGACTCTTCAGCGCGATCAGATTACCAAGAAGCTTGCCGACCTGGAAGCCGCGCAATCGTCGATCGCGGGCGTCGCAACCGATCTCGAAGGCCGGGTCAAAGACCTCGAGGAACGCAACCAAGCGCTGACGCAAGCCCTGGTTGAAGCACGCGAGCGCGAAGCCGCGCTTCAGCTCGCCGCCTACGAGCAGGATGAAGAATGGGTCAGCGAGCGCACGCGGTTCACCTCGCGCATCGACGATGTGACCGCCGCGTTGACTTTGGCGCAGAGCGTGGGCGCGAGCCTCGAGTTGAAGGTTGGCCAGGTGACAACGCAAGCCGCCGAGGCCCTGCAGAAGGGCACCGACGCCGAAGCGATGCTGCGTGAGCAGGTTGATGCGCTGACCGCGCAACAAGCTGCGCGTACGGTCGAGCGCGAACAGCTGGCAGCCGACCTTCGGCAGACCACCGCCGAGAGGGTCGAAGACGAAGCGCACGCCCAGCGTCTCGAGGTCGAGCTGGGTGAGCTGAAGGCGATGTTGGCTGCGGCCGAGTCGGAATCGACCGCCCGGAAAGCCGCCATCGAAGCTCTTCGAGCCCAGCTCGAGGCTTCCGAGCGGCGGTTTCAGACCACGGACGAGGAGCTTCAGTCGAAGATCGCAGCACTCGAGCAGGCGGGCCGCGAGCAGAGCGCCGAGTCCGAAGCGTCGCGGAACCTGCTCGAAGAGCGGTTGCGAGGAGGCCAGGTCGAGCTCGAGCAGATCCGGATCGAGCACGAAAAATACACCCTGGCGCACGAGGAGAAGCTTGCTGCGCTTGATGCCGCGGCCGCCATCGATCGGCAATCGCATCAGGATGCGATCGCGAAGCTCGCTGCGGAACATCAGCAACTCTGGGGCAGGCAGGTCGAGTCGCTGGTTGCCGAGCATGCGCGGACCATCGACGAAAGCGAGGCGCAACTGACTCAGGCTCGGCAAGAGCATCAGCAAAAGCTCGACGCACTCGCGCTAGAGCATGAGCGCGGCGCAGTTGAGCATCGGCAGCAACTCGACGCCATGCTCGCCACGCACGAGGTGAAGGTCAGCGAGTTCGAAGGGCTCAAAGCTGCGCATGCTCAGGAATCGGAAGCGATTTCTTCGAAGCTCCGACAAGAAGTCGAAGTGGTCACCCGCGAGCTCGAAAGCGCACGGACACAGACGGTCGACCAGGCTTCGGCGCTCGAGACTTTGCGCGCCGAGCACGCGCGCGACGCAGAGCTGCTTCAGGCAAAGCTCTTGGCCGCCCAGGAGGAAGCCAAAGGCAGCAAGCGTCGCCTCGATGACGCTGAAACGGCCGCGCAATTGAACGACGCGATGCTTGTCGCCGCCCGCCAGACAGCGCAGCAGCGCGAAGACGCGCTGACTTCGGTGAGCACCATCACGGCACAGCTCGAGTCGAAGCTGCGGGTCGCCGAGCAAGACGAAATTCACCTTCGGCTTCAGATGGCGCAAGCCGTCGATGCCCGCCTGGTCGAGCGCGACGCCGCCAGCAATCGCCTCGGTGTCCTTGAACAGGAGCTTCAGAAGGCCAACGAAGTGCTGGCAGACGCGCGTTCTGGAGCTTCGCAGTTGCAGGCCCGGTATGACGCGGCGGCCCAACAGGAGCGCGAAGCGCGAAATTCCGAGCACCTGCAACAACTGGCAGAACGAGAGACGATTTTCCTGCGCGCCTCGGAAGAGGCTGCGGTGGCTCATCGTCGCGCGCTTGACGACGTCACCGCCATCCATCGTCAGCAGCTCGATGCGCGCGACGCGGCGCATCAGCAGGAACTCGATTCGCGCTCAGCCGAAGCGCAAACGTCGCTGGCTCAAACCGCGCAGCTCGAGCGCAAGGAAGCCGACAGCCTCAAGGAACAGCTGGGGTTGGTGAAAGAAGATCGCGACAAGTGGCGCGGCACCGTCGAACGCACCCAATCGGAAGCGCGTGGCCACCAGTCGGGCAAGCTCAGTCTGCAAAAGGAGCTCGACAAGATTCGCGAAGAGCTCAGGACTTTGCGTGCCGCCTCGGGCATCGCCGGGGGAGAGAGCCAAACGATGGCCGAAGCGCGCGCGCAAGCCGAGCATGAGCTGACTCGACTTCGCGCCAGGGTAGCCACCGTCGAGGCCGAGCTTCCGAAAGCGCAGGCGCGCCGTGACGAGCTTGAAGCAGCGCTGCCGCGCGCGCGCGCGGCGAAGATTGTATTGGATGGCGAGCTGAAGAAGAGCCTTGCGGTTCGCCGTGACCTCGAAGCCGCGTTCGTTCAAGCGAAGGCAGAGCGTCGCGTCGGTGACGAAGAGCTTGCCCGCGCGCGCGACCGTGCGCAGGCACTCGAGTCCGAGCTGTCGTCCGTGCGCGGCACCTCACAGGGCTCAACGTCCGACCTCGAAGTGGCCCTTGTTGCGCGCAGACAGGCCGAAGAGCTGCTGCTGTCGCTGCGCACCAAGTACGCAGAGCTGCAGGACAACTTTCAGCACGTACGAACCGCCGCCTCAGATCTGCCACGGCTGAAGGAAGAGCTTAGCGAGCTGAAAGCTGAGGCGCAGATGCTCGAGGCCGAACGCGAGCGCCTGTCGGCAGAAGTTGAACGCCTCGAGCAGTTCGCCCCTGGGGAAGCGCCGCGCGCAAGGGACGCCGGCGATTTCACGGCCGAGCTGGTGATGGCTCAGGAAGCGGTGATCGATCGCGACGCGCGACTCGAGGTGCTGCTCAACCGCCTGCAGGCGCAAGACGCCGAGCTCGCCGCGCTGCAGAAGAAGGCGATCGGTTCGGCGATCGGCCGGGTCGCGGTGGTGAAGAAGGCGTTGCCTTTGCCTGCGCCAACGCCAGTGGTTCCAGTGGGGGCGTTGCCGAAAGGGGCCTCGGCGCGTCAACCTGCGGCGAAGCCGCCGGCACCGCCTTCTTCCATTCGGACAGGGGTCGAACTCGAGGTTTTCGAGTTGGACATCGACGAAGAGCACAAAGACGAGGAACTCTTCGACGACATGCTGGTCTTTGACGAGGACGAGCCACTGACACCTATAAAGAAGTAGAAATGCAGCTGCGGTGAAGCGCTTTGCTCTAATTCTGCTGAGCTTCTGCCTCGTCTTAGGTGCGATGTGGCTGCTGCTGCGACCAGAGCCGCCTGGCTCTGGTCAGATGGCTAAGGCGCCCCACCCCAAAGAGCCCTTGGTGCTCGAGGAAGCCCCCGTCGCAGCGCCAACTGCGCCTGCTGCCCGCGCAAGGCTAGAGGGGCGAGTGGTTCGCAAGGGTTACCCGGTGGTTGGTGCGCGAGTCACCTTGCGTGAGAGCGTTGCTCAGGTTGTCGAGTCCGAGCAGGACGGCAGGTTCGTCTTCGACGACATCCCGGCAGGCGAAGCATGGCTTTCTGCCGCGCTTGAGGACGAAGCTTCCGCGCTGCTTGGCCCGCTCGTGTTCGCCCCTTCAGACCAGCGAAGCGGCGTCGTGCTCGAGTTGCTTCCGAGCGCTGTCGTGGCTGGGCGAGTGGTCGACAGTCAGAGCCGCCAGCCGGTTGCAGGGGCACGCCTCGTCACTTCAGGCGGCACGGGTGTGACTGATGGCAACGGCCGGTTCGCCTTGCACGGACTGAGTGTTGGCCAGACGTGGATCGAGGCGAGCGCGAAGGGGTACTTGTCGCGGGTCGAGTGGCTGTCGCTCGATTCTGCGCGAGCGCACACTGGGCTCGAAGTGTCGCTGGACCCGTCGAGCTCGATCGCAGGTTCGGTGCGTCAGCAGGGAAAGGCGATGGCCAATGCACAGGTTTGGGCCGAACGGCTGATCGGCGCTCGGGTAGGCAGCAGTCATGGTCCGGTGACTTCCGCGCCCGATGGCAGCTGGAAGCTTGAGGTTGGGCCGGGATTGTTACGGGTGGTTGGCCAACTGGCCGATGGGACGCGAATCCAAGGGCCACGCCTGAGGATCGAAGCGGGCGATGAGCGCAACGGAATCGCGCTCGAGGCGGGGG
>JANOHG010000065.1:0-2413 GCA_031406375.1 Archangiaceae bacterium
GTACATCTCAATGATGTGCGGGTTGTCCTCGACAATCAGGACGCGGAACCCGCTCGCAGGAGGCGTCGGTTGAAGAAGGTCGGCGTCGACGGTCAACAAGCGCTCCAGGTGCTTGCGATGGTGTTCCGAATCGACGGCAAATCCAACTCCCGCGCCGCGGCCACCGGCTTGCGCAGGGCGCACCCAAGCGACCCGCCCGACGATCTCTACCGGATCCAGAAGGCCCGGGAAAGAGAGAGACAGTGGCACTGTGGCTCCAACGTCGAATTTCGAGTCGGTTTGAATGAACAAACCCTCTTTCGAGAGGTTCTCGGTCGCATCGGAAAACGACCGTTGGTCCGGGTAGCCAACCCGAAGGATGAACGGGATGCGCGGGAATTCGCGCTGATCGGATTCGGAGCTCACGAGAGTTGCGGTGATTGTCGTGGGGGGCAGCGTGCGCCGCAAGGTTTTCGTTGACGCAAGCACGGCGCTTCCCTACGAACCGCCGCCATGTCGGACGCCGTCGCCTTCACTCCGGAAGAACAACAGACGTTCGATGCGGGCATTTCCGAATTGCTCGGTCACTACCCTGCTGATCGCAAGCGCGCGGCGATGCTTCCGGCCTTGCGGCTGCTGCAGGAAATTCGAGGCTGGTGCACGCCGGAAGGGATGAAGGCCGTCGCGCTGAAGCTCGAAACGACGGTCGAACGCGCGTACGAAGTCGCGACTTTCTACGTGATGTTTCACACCGAGAAGCCCGGAAAGTACGTCATCGACGTCTGCACCAACCTCTCTTGTGCGCTGCGTGGAGCCGAAGGAATGCTGAAGCACCTCGAAAGCAAGCTTGGGACGCAGGCGGGCACCAACGGTGACAAATATTTCCTCCGCGAAACCGAGTGCCTTGCCAGCTGCGGAACCGCGCCTTGTCTGCAGATCAACGAAGACCACCACGAGAATTTGACCAAGGAGAAGGTCGACAAGCTGCTCGAAACGCTCGTTTGACCAATCTCATGAACGTCGAGAAAGTCGTCACTCGGAACTGGGGCAAACCCGGGCAGCACACGCTCGAGGGGTACACGAAGAACGGTGGCTACGAGTCGCTAAAAAAGGCGCTCAAGCTGGCGCCCGAGGCCGTTTTGGCCGAGGTGAAGAAGTCGAACCTGCGCGGCCGCGGTGGCGCAGGGTTTCCAACTGGGCTCAAGTGGAGCTTCGTCCCTAAGGACAATCCAAAGCCGCGTTACCTCGCGATCAACGCCGACGAGTCAGAGCCCGGCACCGCTAAAGACCGCTTCATCCTCGAGAATGATCCGCACGCGATGCTCGAGGGAATCGCGATTGCCTGTTGGGCGCTCAACGCCCACACTTGCTACATCTACTCGCGCGGTGAGTTCAAGCACCCGAGCAACATCCTCGACAAAGCGATCGCCGAGGCCAAAGCAGCCGGAATCTTCGGCAAGAAGCTGATGGGCCGCGACTTCGAACTCGACGTCTACCAGGTGCGCGGAGCGGGCGCCTACATCTGCGGTGAAGAGACCGCGATGCTCGAATCGCTGGAAGGAAAGAAGGGGTGGCCGCGGCTGAAGCCTCCGTTTCCTGCGGTCAGTGGCCTGTTTGGTTGCCCGACGGTCGTGAACAACGTCGAGACGATCGCCACGTTGCCGACCATCTTCGAGAAGGGCGCCGAATGGTTCGCCAAGCTCGGCACTGACAAGTCAGGCGGCACACGGCTGGTCACCCTGTCAGGGGTGGTCAATCGCCCGGGCACCTACGAAGTCGCGATGCAGACCACGCTCAAGGACCTCATCTACAACGAGGAGTTTGGGCAGGGGATGCCGCACGGGAGTTCGGTGAAAGCCGTCATCCCAGGAGGATCGTCGGCGCCGGTGTTGACGGCAGCAGAGATTGGAGTCGCGCTGGAATTCGAAGCGTTCAAGCCGCTGCACTCGATGGCGGGCTCGGGCGGAATCATCGTGATGGACGACACCTGCTGCATGGTGCGCTGTCTGTGGCGGGTGACCCGCTTCTACGCCGAAGAATCCTGCGGGCAGTGCACCCCCTGCCGCGAAGGAATGCCGTGGATGACGAGGCTGCTGCGAAAAATCGAAGAAGGTCGCGGTGAGCCAACGGACCTCGAGCAGTTGATGCAGGTCGCTGTCTCGATTGCCCCCTGGCCGCCGATTGGGTTGGGGAACACCATCTGCGCGCTGGGAGACGCAGGCGCGCTGCCGGTGCAGAGCTTCGTGCAGAAGTTCAAGTCTGAGTTCGAACAGCACATCACCGAGCGCCGCTGTCCCTATGGCGAAAAGCCCTGGGGCCCCTTCGGAGAATTCCAATGAGTCCAGAGCAGCTGCTGTTCTGGGTCTTCTCGGTTGCGACAGTCATCGCGGCAAGTGGGGTGGTGGTTGCGAAGAACCCGATTGGCGCGGCGATG
>JANOHG010000069.1:0-6251 GCA_031406375.1 Archangiaceae bacterium
GCGCGAAGGTCGCGGCAGGAGACATCAACGAAGAGGCACTCAAGTCACTTCCGATGGGCATCCACCGCCGCAAGCTCGACGTGTCGAAGGAAGACGACTGCATCGCGTTCGTCGATTGGGCGCACGAGCAGATGGGCGGCCTGAACGGGCTGATCAACAACGCTGGAATTCTTCGCGACGGCTTGTTGGTGAAGAAAGACCGGACGACCGGCGCGATTACCAAGCTGTCGCTTGATCACTGGAACGCGGTGATTGGGGTCAACCTCACGGGAGCCACGATGATGGTGCGCGAGACGGTGGCGAAGATGGTCGAGAAGGAACACAAACCTGGCGTGATCGTGAACATGTCGTCGGTCGCCCGCCATGGGAACCGTGGGCAAAGCAACTATGTGTCCGCGAAGGCCGCGCTCGCCTCGAACACCGTCACCTGGGCGCGCGAGTTTGCAAGCTACGGGATCCGCGTTGGGGCGATTGCTCCGGGAATGATCGAGACCCCGATGACGCAAGGCATGAACCAGAAGGCAAGGGATGCGGTGGTCGCGAACATCCCGGTCGCGCGCATCGGATTGCCCGAGGACATCTGGCTGGCGGTGAAGTTCATCCTCGAGTGCGACTACTTCAACGGCCGCACCATCGATGTCGACGGCGGCTTGTCGATGTAATGGAACGGTTCTTCAAGTACCACGGCCTCGGAAACGACTTCATCGTCGTCGACAGGCGGCTGCGCGGGATCGACATCGACGCGGCGACCGCGCAGACGTGGTGCGATCGCCGGCGTGGCATCGGCGCTGATGGCGTGCTCGTTATCCTTCCTGCGACCGGAATCGCGGGACAAATGGTGGTGCACAACGCCGACGGCTCGACCGCGGAAATGTGCGGCAACGGCCTGCGGTGCGTGGTGAAGCACCTGGCCGAGAGCTCGTCACTTACACCCGCTCCGCGCGAGCTGAGCATTCGAACCGGGGCGGGGGTCCTTTCCTCCGCGCTCGAGTGGTCGGGCACCGAGGTTTCGCGGATCACCGTCGCGATGGGGCCCGCGCGACTCGAAGCGTCTGGGTTGCCCAACGGCGGGCCGTTTGTCGATCAGGAAATCGGCGGCGTGCGGGGCACTGCAGTCAGCATGGGCAACCCGCACCTGGTGCTGCTCGACACTGCGCCCGAGCGCGCTGCTGAGCTTGGGCCCGCGCTCGAGAAGAATCCATTGTTCCCAGATCGCACCAACGTCGCGTTTTGCCGGCTCCGGCCTGAGGGCGGTCTGCAGGTGACGGTGTGGGAACGCGGAGTCGGGCTCACCCAGGCGTGCGGCACAGCGGCCTGCGCTGCAGTCGTGGCCCACGCGATCGGTCGGCGGGTCGCGTGGGACGAGTGGGTTCCGGTGCAGCTGCCAGGTGGGGTTCTCGAGATCAAGGCGGCCGCTGATCGCGCTCAAGTGTGGCTGCGAGGCCCAGCGGTGAGGGTGTACGAAGGAACGCTGTGACCGCCCGCACGCCGCTCGAGCAGCGCTGTCTTCAACTGGCGTCTCTGAGCGATCTCGAAGCGGTGCAGGAAAAGATCCTCTCTGAGTTTGCAGATCTCTGCGGCGCCCAAAGCGGTGCGTTGTGGGTCAGCGGTGAACGCACGGGCCTGAGGCTGCGCGCGTTTCGGGGGTTGATCGAGCGGCGCGGCCTGCCCGAGACAGTCGACCCGGCGCTGGTGCAGCTCTTGCCTTGGCGCGCGGGCACCTCGCTTTTGGTGCCGTTGATCGGCGGAGGCGAAGTGCTGGGCTTGCTTCAGCTGGCAGATCCTCTCGGAGGATCCTTTGGCGATGATGTGCTTCAGCCGTCGCAGTTGCTCGCGCAGTTCGCGGCCGTCAGCGTTCGATCGGCGACCCGAATCGTCGGGCTACAGCGTCAGGGCTTGCGCGATCGCGAGACCAGCGCCTACACGCTTTCGTACTTCACCGACTACGCGACCAAAGAGATCTACAAAGCGCGCCGGTACGGCAGGTCATTCTCGTTGCTGACGTTCTCGCTCGACAACCTGCAGCAGATGCGCGGCCGACTGGGGGCGAGCGCCGCGCGCGCCGCGCAGAAGGCGACTCTGCGGGTGATCAGCACGATCATCCGCGACTCTGATGTCGTCGCTCGCGCTACCGATCAGGAGTTCCATATTCTGTTGCCCGAAACCGACTACTTCGGTGGCCTGATGTTCTTGCGGCGCGCGCTTGCCACCGTGCGCGACGACCCGGACTGCAAGGTGCTCGAGGCGAAGTTGCCGTTCGGGCTTACCGGTGGCGCCGCCACTTTCCCGCGCGATGGTGATGACTTCGACGAGCTGCTGGTTCGGTGCCGTCAGCGGATGGAAGAACGGCGCAAATCGCTGCACGTCGCGCTCAAGCTCGATGGGCTCCCGTTTTGGGACGAGGTCGATCTGTTGCTGGGCAACTCGCGATCTCCGCGTCTGCCCGAAGCGCCAGGCGAGCCCTCGCGGCGGGGCAGGGTGGCTGACGTGCTCTATGAAGAACTGCAGACTGAGATCGCCCGCGAGCTCACCCGCGAGCCGTCGACGCGTGGGCTGCTTTACGTTGGCGGTCCCCAGGTGCGAAGCGATCTGCCGATCTTCAGAGGCCTGGAGGATGCCCCGTCTGACCTGGGCGCGACCATCTATGTCCTTGGGCGTCGCACCGATCTCGCCGATCATCCAGTCGTGACGCCGGTGTTCCTCGAGGGCGATGATCGCCTCGGCCGCCACGAATTTTTGCTCTGGCTCGGAGACGGCTCAGCCTATGGCCTGCTTCAGCGCCGAGGCCGCGGAGTCACCTGGGGCTTTCACACTTCAGATGTCACCCTCGTCGAAGGACTCGTGTCGCAGCTGCAGCACGAGTACGACCTTCAGCCATGGTGATGCGCTAGATGACTCAGGCACGCAAAGTGCTGATCGCGGATCCCGAGCTCACGCTGGTGCGGCCGCTGACGCGCGCACTTCGCCAACGCGGCTACCAGGTCACTTATGCGGCCGATGGCAGCAAGGCGCTCGAGGTCGCGGTGCTTCGGCACCCCGACGTGATCCTCTACGACGAACAGTGCACGCTGATTGACGCGAAGAACTACACCCAGATTCTCGGGTCAAATCCGCGTACCGCCGACATTCCGGTGGTGTTGATCACACGCGGAGGCGATCTCGAACGGCTTCGATCCTGGCGCGAAGGGTTCCTCAAGAAGCCGTACAACCTCGACGAGGTGCTCTCGCGCATCGATCATCTTTGCCGTCGCGTCGAAGCCGCTCGAGGCCTCAAAGGCGACGCGAGAGAGATCGAAGGCGGCCTCTCGCAGCTGCCGCTCACCGATCTGCTGCAGATCCTCGCGGCGAACAAACGAACCGGGCGCCTGGTCGTCGTCAACGGCCAAGAACGGGGTGAGATTGGGCTCAGCGGTGGGCGACCCGTCAACGCGCGGGAAGGCGACGTCGAGGGTGAGAAGGCGCTGTTTCGGCTGTTGTCATGGAAAGAAGGCAGCTTCGCCTTCAACCCTGGATCCGCTCCGACGCGCACGAAGATCGACCGTTCGATGGAAGATGCGCTGCTGGAAGGAGCGCATCAGTCTGACGAGCGCGATCGGTTGATCCCCATGTTGCCTCCGCTGTCGACGCTGGTCTCACTCTCGCCAACGGCACAGACGCCGGTCGCTCCTCACCCGGTGACGGCAGCGGTGCTCGAGCTGCTTCGCACACCGACGACGCTGCGCGAGGTTCTCGACTCAGTCGACGCGCCAGACCTCGCGGTGCTCTCGGCGCTGAACGCGCTGCTCGACCGGATCGTCATTTCGCCAGCCGACGGAAAGGTTCGAGGTGCGCAGCCCGTGCTCGCCGCAGCAGAAGTACACGCGCTTCGGGCGCGACTGCTGCGCGGGCGGGTGGCGCGATCTGCAGTGGTGGCCAAGGTGATCATCGCGGGCCCGACCGCGGGTCGGGTGCTGTTGAGGGAAATGCCAGGGCTGGTGGCGACCGCGACCGAGCCAGAGTGTCTGCGCAGCGGCTTCGGGACGCTGGGCCGCCTCGAGCTCAGCGAAGCGCTAAGGGTCGACTTCGTGCTGCTGCCCACCGCCGAAGCTGCCCGCCCACTCTGGCGCCCGTTTAGTCATGGGGCTGTCGGTGCGCTGGTGCTCGAAGACGGCGAGGCGGCGCTGAAGCTCGCCCGGTTCTGTGGGTTTGAGCTGCGAATTCCTCTGGTGCTGGTGTCGGGATGCGGCCCCGGCTTGCTCGCGGTTGATCAGATCCCTCTCAATTTGCGCGGGGCGCCTGCTTCCGTCGCGCTCGTCGACAACGACTTCTTGCTTGGCTTGCGAACCCTGATCCGCGCAGTGCTGCAACCAACGCCGAACGAGCCCCTGGACGCAGTGGTGGTGAAAGCGCCCGCAGCGCAGAAGTCCGACCGCAACTGACGACCGCTTAATCCTCGCGGATGACTGCCTCGCGCACTCCGGGCAGCGCGCACAGCAGATCAAACTCGGCTTGATCAAGCTGGGTTACCCGTCTGGCGTGAAGCCGTTTGAGCTCGATTTCCATTCGAACCGCGCCTTTTGCATCGCGCCGCGCGCGGGCGATCGGTTGACCGCCTTCGGCTTTGGACTTGGCGATATCGGCCTGAAGCGCTTTGAGCCGCTTCGAGATCCTCAGCGCCGCGCGACCCTGCGGGTTCTCGAAGGCGTGAAAGTGACGGTTTCGCGACAGCTGCGATCGGGGATCATGAAGGCGCTCGACGAGGCGGCGAACAAAGGGATCCATCGGAATGGGTAGGGTAACACCCGCCCCAAAACTTCGCGTTGCTCAGCGCCAGGACGTGATTGCGCGCCGCAAAGGTCGTTCGCATTCCTTCGGCCCCACTGCCACCGCGAGCAGTCGTTCGGGGCGGAAGTACACCTTCGCGACCCGGACCAGGTCCTTGACCTTCAGACTTTCGACCTCACGACACCGCGCCGCAAACGACTTGGGTGGTCGAAACAGTTCCTCGCCGGCAAACCAGCCGAGCAAGTCACCCGGAGAGTCTTGCTGCGACTCGACGGCCATTCGGTAGCGCACCCGCACCCGCTTCATCTCTTCGGCGCTAATCTTCCCCTGCCGCAGCGTGTCGACCGTACGCAGGATCTCGCGCACCGTGTCAGCGACCTTGGTCGGTGCCGCGGCGCCGTCGATCTCGAAAGAGCCTGCGTCGTGAAATGCTTCGATTGTCGCGCCCACCGAATACGCAAGCCCTCGCTTCTCGACGACGTTGAAAGGCAGCCGCGACGACAGGCCGTCGTCGAGCACGCGCCGCAGCGCAGACAGCGCATGGAAGTCGCGGTGAACCTCGGGCACGGTCGGGAAGCTCAAGCGAAACGAAGTCTGCGACTGCTCGTCGTGAACGAAGTCCAGCCGGGGCCCCTTGGGTGGCGGCGGCGGCGAATCCTCGGTCACCGGGCTTCCTCTCTTCACGTGGGCGAAGGCCTTGGTCGCCTGTTTGACCACCGCGGCTCGCTGCACCTTCCCCGCGACGGCGACCACCATGTTTCCGCCGACGTAGTGCTTCTTGAAGTGCTCTTTGACTTGCGACAATTTCAGCGCGCGCACCGACTTCAAAGTGCCCGCAATCTTGAGGCCAAGCGGGTGATCGCCGTAACGCTGCAACTTCGAGAGGTTTTCCACGTCGACGTCGCGCCCGCGCTCGTCGACCTCGTCCAGCATCTCTTCGAGGATGATCTCTTTCTCGAGCGTCAGCCGCGTCAGCATCGGACGGGTGAGCAGATCGCCCAGCACGGCGAGCGCAACCCCCAACCCGTCGGGATGCGACGGCGTGAAGTAATATGACAAGTCTCGCGAGGTGATTCCGTTGAGATTCCCGCCCACCGCTTCAACCCGCGCGTTCATCGCGACCGTGTCGGGGTACCGCGCGCTGCCCCGAAAAAACAGGTGCTCGAGCGCGTGGCTGACGCCGTTGTTCTGCTTCGTCTCGTGTCGCGACCCCACGCGCACGTAGACCGACACCATCGCCGAATGCAGATGCGGAGTTTCGACGGTGACGAGCCGCAACCCGTTGGGAAGCAGATCCTTGAAATATCGAATGCTCATGCGCGGGGAAGCCGGATCACGAAAGTGGCGCCATCGCCCGGCTCAGAGGTGACTTCGAGCGATCCGTTGTGCGCCTGAACGATCTGTTTCGACAGCGAAAGACCAAGGCCGGTGCCGCTGGCTTTGGTCGAGAAAAACGGATCGAACACCTTCGAGCGTGTCTCACTGTC
>JANOHG010000087.1:0-1564 GCA_031406375.1 Archangiaceae bacterium
GCGCGGGACCCTCCTCAGCACCAGTTCGACTGCTGAACCCGCACCCAACCACGACTGCCGCCGCTCGCGCCGACGAACTCGTCACCGCCCTGCATAAGGCCTTGTTTTCCCCCCTTCTGACCTCCAACTTCACCCTGGCTCACTCTGCGTTCTTCCAAGCCGACCGACTTTCACTTCCGCCGCTCGCCCCCAAAGGCCGGTAGTCCTTCCTTGAAGTCCTTCAACGCAGAAGTGTGCTTCCACCGGGGACCAGCTATGTCCTCGAGCTTTCAGGTGGATCTCGATACGGTTGCGACGGCACCTTTAAGGTGCCAAATTGAGGGTGTGAATGGAGAAGAAGAAACCAACCTACGACCTGGAAGGCTTCCGGCTGGAGTTCTGTTCGGTGTCGGCGTTGCGGATGACTCGAACGGCCCAAGACTGTGCCTGGGCTCTTGGTCTTTCGCTCGAAGACGTTGTCCAGATTGTCCAGAGCATGAAGCGGGTTCAGTTCTACAAGTCGATGACCGCGTTCGAGGATCATCGAGTTTGGCAGGACGTCTACTACGTGCCCTGGTCGAATCTGGTGCTGTACGTGAAGTTGACCGTGGATGAGCTTGGAAGGCTCATTCTCTCGTTGAAGGAGAAGTAGTCATGGCCCAGACCGAAAAGAGCGTTCACTGTCCCGAGTGCGGTGGCGTCATGGTTCTTGAAACTCGGTCGGATACGGTCGAGTACAAGGGCCACGCGGCCCAAGTCAGGGTGAAGGGCCACTGGTGCTCGAAGTGCACAGAAGCCGTGCTGGAAGGTGCAGCCCTCATGAAGCGCGAGGCGGCCTTCCTGGCTCTCCGGGCAAAGGTTGAGGGAGTCCTGGGGCCGAAAGAAGTCGCAGCCATCCGCGAGCGGCTGAAACTTTCCCAGCGACGGGCTGGAGAGGTTCTCGGTGGTGGACCCCGTGCATTTCAAAAATACGAGTCGGGCGAGCAGCAGGTGAGTACTCCGATGGCGAACCTGCTGCGACTGCTCAAGAAGGACCCGCGTCGCCTCGGCGAGCTAACGACGCCCGCCTGAGTCTCGCCGTCGTCGCCGCTGGGAATTGCTACCCATTCGCTACCCGACTTCCCCTGTCTTCGGGAAAACCAAGCGAAGCTGAGGCCTTACCAGCTTCTTCCTGCGCCCTGAAAATCCCCGTGTCGGCGGTTCGATTCCGTCCCTGGGCACAAGTAACGATTGGACACATGCGGTTCCCCCTCAGAGGACACAGGGGAGGGCCCACTCCCATCGAGGAAGAGGCACCGGGCGATTGGGAGCAACTACAGGACCAAGCGTCGCAGATCCTGAAAGAGTGCGGCTTCGACTCCCGCGCCGACCGGTCTCGCCCTCGGCGTTGGAACGAACGACCTGCGCAGTCAACGTGTTGCCCGAGCGGCGCAACTGCACCTCGACGGTCTCGTTGGCGTCGTCGTTGAACGCCTCATAACCAAGCCGAGCCATCACTGCACTCGTCAACCGCGTTCAAGCAGAGCGCCCCGTTTCCGCCGCGTCATAGACAAGCCGCACCCGGGATTGGGTTGGTGCGGCAGTC
>JANOHG010000096.1:0-3902 GCA_031406375.1 Archangiaceae bacterium
CGGCGGAGTCGGCGGCGGAGTCGGCGGCGGAGTCGGCGGTGGTGTCGGCGGTGTTGTCGGCGGTGGAGTCGGCGGTGGCGGTGGAGCCGGCGGTGGCGGTGGAGCCGGCGGTGGCGGTGGAGCCGGCGGTGGCGGTGGAGCCGGCGGTGGAGTCGACGGTGGAATCGACAGCGGGTTCTCCTATTCGCCCAGCAACTTCAATCCGGCGGCGCATACGGCGGCCGCGCTGGATGCAGGCACCGTGGTGATTGATTGCGCGGTCGCCTTCGACACCTCGACGCAGTTGGCAGTGCCCTCAGGCTGGTGCGGGAAAGGAAAACCATCGAGCTCGAAGCTGGAAGACGGCGGCGAGACGATCGTGCTCTCGATGCAGAACTTGAACATCGAGGCAGCGGGCGTCGTGACAGTCACTGGCAGCCGACCTTTGATCTTCGCTGTATACGGCGACGCCAACATCGACGGCGGTGTCAGCAGCAACGCATCGGGCGCCTCTCCAGGAGCCGGAAGCACATTCGCCAACTGCATGCCTGGCGCGGGCGCTGATGGTGGCACCTACCCCAGCCTGAACAAAAACGGGGGTGGTGGCGCGGGTGGAGCTGGCTTCGGCCAGATTGGCGGGCAAGGAGGAAAGGGGGCAGATAAGGATGAATTTGGCGGCATCGGTGGGGCGGCAGGGGTACCTACCGGAGTCGCGAGCCTGCAGCCACTGCGCGGGGGTTGTCCGGGCGGTAAGGGCGGCGGTGGCAACGGGATGGTGCTGGGTGGTCTGGGTGGTGCCGGGGGTGGTGCGATTCAGATCTCGGCTGCAGGCAGGCTGACCATCAGTGGACGCGTTGTCGCCCACGGCGGCGGTGGGCGAGGTGGAACGGGGAACAAAGACGATGAGTGGCGATGGGCTCCAGGTGGTGGAGGAGGAGGCAGCGGAGGGGCCTTGCTGTTCGAGGCTGGAAGTCTCTTCTTCAGCGCAGCGGCGATGATCGCTGTCAACGGTGGAGGAGGGGGCGGCGCAGCGGTCGATGGGGACAAACACGGTGGCTCAGGAGATGACGGTCGGCTGGGCTCTGCTGCGATGGGCGGCATTGGCGGCGACCCGCCCAAAGGCGGCTCCGGTGGTGCTGGGGCAACGCCGATCAGCCAACCAGGAAACGGAACCGCAGGACTACCGAATCAGGTCGCAGGAGGAGGCGGCGGTGGCGGCGGGCTGGGTCGAATCAGATTCTCGACCCCTGGAACGTGCGTCGGAACATTGCTGTACAGCGGCACGCACATTTCCAAGGCCCTCAACTGCCCCTGAGTCTTCGGATTTCCCCTTATCCCCGACTTCAACACCCTCGACGTGTTGGAACTGAAAAAGCATACGTCTTGCCCGAAAAGTCGTCGCAGGTCAGCCGCAGCAGCAAGTCAGATAATGGAGCAGCCAGACTCCTCCGCCGGTGTCCATCTGCGTTACCGGTGGAACCGTGCCGACTCGGCTTCGCATGCCCGACGGCGAAAGTCGCTTGTCGTAGCGCTGACACGCTCGAGGTTCGCCGGTGTAGAATTGCGCGATGGATGTGAGGACCTGGATTTCGCGACAGTTGGACTCGCATCACCGCCGTGACGTTGAGGAGGCCGCGAAGTTTCGAGCGATGGGGCCCGAAGAACGTTCGCAGGTACTTCGCTCGCTGAGCAGATCAGCGTTCAACGCGGTGCTGTCTCTTCCCAAGGAACAGCGCCAACGGGCGCTCGAACACCGCGACCCGATGCCGATGAGCTCAGTCCTTGCGTGGATCCGATTGCGGAAAGCCCGTGGCTCAAGCACTGCTGGACGTTGACATCACCGCCTCGACGCGGAAGGTCGCGCATGCACTCGAGCAAGCTGGGATTCCGTACGCGATCGGAGGAGCAATTGCGCTCACGATGCACGGGTTCGCCCGCGCAACCCGCGACGTCGATCTCAACCTCTTTTGCGAGCTCAAGCAACTGCCGGCTGCGCTCGAGACGCTGCGCCGGGGAGGTCTGCAATTCGACGAAGCCATCGCGCTCAAGGAGGCAGAGTCCGAAGGCTGGTTCACCGCGTGGGATGGCGCAGTCCGCGTGGATCTCTTCGTCCCCAGCATCGACTTCTCGTGGGAAGCATTTAGGTCGAGGGTCTTGCTGCCTTTTGTCGGCGAAGAACTCTGGTTCCTTTCAGTCGAGTCGCTTTGTGTCTTCAAACTCCTCTTCTTCCGCACAAAGGATCTCGCCGATCTCGAACAACTGGTCCTCACTTCAGATGTGCTCGACCATGCGACCGTGCGCAACACGGTCGTTGGGCTGATGGGTGAAACTGACGAGAGGGTAAAAGCGTGGGACTCAATCGTCCTTCGGTTCCGAAGCGCGCCGCGTTCACAATGAAGCGCTGGTTACGCATCCACTCGCCAACATCGCTGCGACCAAATCAGGGCTAAAATCAGGGGCCTCTCATCGTGGTGGGCACCCAAGAGGACTACCGACGGCCGCCGAACGTCTTCATCTCAAACGCATCGTCCATCACGCCCGGAAGGCCAGTGGCGCCTACCGAGATGTACAGCGCCGCAAGCACCAACGCGTACTGTGCGACGGTGGCTTCTGCGCTGAATGCGAAAAACCCAAGACAGGTGAGAGCGACGCCAGCGCAAAACCCTGAGGCAGTGCGTGGGGCGAAGAGCAGCGCAAAAACAGCCGTGCCTACCGCAACGGCTATCCCCACCCACCCAGGCAGCAGCACTCCTTGATTCGATATCCACGCGGCCAGGGTGGGAGCGCGCGTTCCCGTCAGAGGCGCCATTGTGAGCATCGCCTTCTCGAACGCTCCCGGATTCCAGGCGACGAACGGCGCGGTGACGACAACCGCGACGAGCACCGCCTTCCAGGTCAGCCGAAGCGTGTCGCGCCACGTCAGCTTCTGCCCTGCGAGCACGAGAGCCACTGGCACGATGAGGGCCAGGTACATCTTCGAGGCGAGCAGGAGCCCAAGCACCCACGGAAGCGCACGCGGGAAGCGACACGCGCAGTATGCGGTGACCGCGAGCAACAGGGTGATCAGCGGCTCAACTTCCCCATCGCGCATGGCGCCGAGCTGCGCGGGCAGGAACAACAACAACCCGGCAGAGATCGCGCCGACTCTTCCCGGCCGGGCGCCGGCAAGACAGGCTCCCGCCGCGGCCATCGAAAGCGCCAGGCCGTAGCGAATGTCGCCCAGCAGACCAACCGGCACGGCGAACAGTAGGAGCACCGGCGTCTCGTGGTAGCCGCGGGTGTACGGGTTCTCTCCCGACAACAGCGTCGCCGCGCCCGCTTTGAGAGGATTTGTCACCTGAGGCGCCTCTGCGACGGTGAGCACCACATAGACGACATACCCACAGAGCAGCAAAGGCACCTGCGCGCGCCCCAACCAGCGCACCGGCGACAAGTTCGAGCCGGCGAGCAGCAGCCCGGCCGCCAGCGGAAAGGCCGTTGCCGGAGTGACGACTCCGATCAGCAAAGATCCGACGTTGGCTACCAGCGCCAAGGCCAGCACGAACGAGACCGGAGAATCGCCGTGCCTCTCGAGACCTGCCCTAGCAGGAATCAGGACTCCGCAGCAGCACAGCCCGAGGGCCGCCGCGATGGCGAAGGTCGCGAGCGACGGTGGCAGCACCAGCGCAAAGCTGAGCGTTGCTGCCGCGGCCGCGTAGGCCAGGGCCGAGCCCCAACGATCTGATCGGTGCGCCGCGCGCGGCGCGCTCGTCGCCGAGAGCATCGCTGTGTCGATCATGAACGAATCGCGCGACATGCAGGCCGTAGCCTACTGCCACTTTCGTTTGGCGTCCGATCCTTGACCGGATTGATGGCCTGAAACTCCTAGGCACGACCCGCGTTTGCTCAAGCGCTCGCGCTGACCTGCAGTCAACCAGCCCTTC
>JANOHG010000105.1:0-5123 GCA_031406375.1 Archangiaceae bacterium
CCAGCGGGTAGCCGCGGACGGTGATGTTTCCACCAAGCAGCCGAGGAACGTTGACGTTGTCTGGAACTGGCCAAACGGGATCGCCAACGCTGACATCAACACCCAATGACACTCGAGCGGCAGCCAGGCTCGCGGGCACCATGACGCGAACGCCGCTGTACGCCTCCTGGGGTCGAATAACTTCCACTGTTGGCGCTCCGTACAACCAGCCATCATCAATGGATGCCTCGAGGATCTCGCGGACCAATTCCAACACGCTCTCCGTGTTGTTCGGAAGGTTCTGCGCCGAGAGGTCAATGTCTCTCGTTGGACGTCGAGTGGAGTAGGCCGCGAGGAGCACGCCGCCTTTGAGAACCAAGTCCTTCGCTTTGGGCGAGGCCGCCATTCGCTCGAGGAACCCTTCGCGCCCGAAGAGTTGGATCAGCTCATCCGTCGGCCGCTTATCAAGGCGAGCCTTGGCGTGAAGGTCGAGATACGCTCGTCCGGCCACCGTTGCGCGGGTGACTCCGCTCATAGAAGAATCTCGAGCGCCGTAAGAAGCGGTTGCGTCGTGCGGGGAAACTGTTTCGACAACAAAAGTAACGTTGATGCGTGATGACCAGGCTGGCGCAGCCAGCACTTCAAAGCTTCGCGCGCCATCTCGTGTCCTTCGGTGGCACGAGTTCGAAATGCATCGATCAGCGTGCGCTCTGCTGAGTAGATTCCGATTTCCACGCCTCGGCTAAGCCGACGAGTTTGGCGACCAATGTTGAACGTCCTGGCATCAAAGCGGTGCCAGTTCACGGGCGCCGCGACGACGGGAGCTCGTGTACCGCGCGGAACTGCGACGTCGTGTGCAGTAGCAATCGCGTCTGATAACCCATGCTCTGCTAGAGCACTGGTCAGACACAGGGTGGCTCGAGGGGCTCGAAGAGCAATCTCCAAGAGGTCGACCTCAGCGACGTCGGAACGCGCGTGATGGTAGAGACCTCTGGCGAGCTGGCGGATCTCTCCGTCCTCTTTCAACTGATAGAAGCGATGCTTGGTAAGGCCCGCTTTCAGCGCCTGGGCGTAGGTGAATGGCTCGGGCAGTTTCGACAGGGAAGCAGAGGACATGTCGGAACAACTGTACACAGGAGACCGCTCCTGTACACGTTTGTTCCGACCGAATCGCTATGGTCGACGATCCGAGACATGGTCCAAGCACTTGGAATAATGGGAGAATGCCGGCATTGTATACATATTATTCATGATGTGGCTATGCGAAGTAACCATACTTATAGGGTCCCACGACATCACATCACGCCGAGCGTGCGACGCGCGTTTCTCCGTGGACCATCACCGACGAACACGAAGCCTTCATCATCGACTGCATCACCGACCACGGGGTGAAGTCTCGCGTGACAGCATCGCGAGCAGCTCGTCCTTCAGCTGCGCGGGAGTCTTCTTCGCAGGCTCCGCAGTTGCTGCGACCGGTGGAGCAGGTGGGGCGGGTTCCGGCGGCCGTGACGAGTTCGACGCCGTCGCACAACCGAACAGCCCCAACCCACACATCAACACGGCCCAGGAAGTTCGCACGATTCCCCGCGTAGATCCGCCCTCGAGCACAGTCACCTTGAATCGTTTCATGCGGGCGGGACGCGGTCGGCCCGGATTCTTGACAGACGGCGACGATGGCTCGGGCTCGAGCGCTCGAGCAGTCACCAGACCTGCACGCGGAGCCCTACGACGGGACGAAACTCACGATCGTTTCGGGTGATGAGGGTGTTGTCCGTTGCTAAAGCGATCGCTGCGATCATCAGATCGTTGGGTCCAAGCGGAGTGCCCTGGCGTTCCAGTTGAGCCCTCACGGATCCATAGACGTCGGCCGCCTCGTCATCGAACGGCAGCGAATGCAGGCCGGAGAAAAACGCCTCCAGTCGCTCGAGGTTGTACGAAACGCGGGCGCTCTTTCTCGCTCCGTAGAGCAGCTCAGCCTTCACCACCGAGCAGATAGACACCTCGCCCACGGGCGCGCTTTCGAGCTTTTTGCGCAGCGTCGCGTCGGCTCCGTTCAACCACGCCACGCAGATGTTCGTGTCGAGCAAGAGGCTCAAAGCGGCTCTCTCTTCTCGAATGGAAGCTCAGGAATGTCGGGAAACTCGCCCTTCCAGCTCCCGTAGGTCGCGAGAAAGGCTTTCGACCATCGCTTCGGTCTGAATTTTTGCTCTGCCAGCTCAACGACGTAGGAGGAAATACTCTTCTTCGCGCGGCGAGCTGCCTTCTTCAGTTCCTTCTCGAGATCGTCGGGGATGTAGAGTGTGAGTTGAGCCATCTGGCAAGTATAAGTGCCATACGTGAATCCGGCAACCGGGCACTCGGCAGCGAGGCTTCGTGTCGCGCGGTGAGACCCGTCGTCGTGGGTGAGGCGAACGGTTACCTGGCGGGGAGGGGGACATAACGCAACGTTGCGTCATTTCTGGATTTGCAAAAAAGCAGCCCAGTGCGCGTCGAGCGCGGACGGCGAGAGGCCCGCTCCGCGCGCGAAGGCTTCCTGTGGCGTCACGGCTCCAGAGGCGAGATCGACCGAGAGCGCCCGGAAGATGTCCGGGCCTCGGCGGTACGCGAGGAACTCGGTCATCATCAGGCTCTGGTAGTAGGCCGCGCTGGCGAACTTCTCATCGGCGGTGTGCGGAAAGGCCGGCACCAATGCGTCGAACGGAAGGTGACTCTGCTCGAGCCAGCGCACCAGACCAAGGTCTGACCGGTTGAACCAGGTCTCACCTGCCGCGTGCATCGCCAGCCCTTCGTGGAACCACATCGGCTTGCGAACGCCGATCGAGAGCAGCACGTGGTGCGTGTATTCGTGGATGATTGTCTGTTGAACCTGGTGCGAGCCGTGATTCGGATCATCGGTGAGGTGAATGCTGCCGTCGTAGTAGCCGATGGCCGACTGGTTGACGCAGGCGACGCTCTGCAGTTGCGCGAGGTCGCGGTAGACGATTACCGCAGGCGACGGCGCGCTCAGGCTCCATCCCACCAGCTTGTTCGTCGTGAGCCGCGCGTCGCCGAGGGCCTGCGCCACTTCTTCGAGCACGTGATGCGGAACGCTCGGGTCGTGCCGGATCTTCGCGCCGCCGACCGACGAAATCTGAAACCGCGCGTAGAGGGCCTCTCGCCGCGCGAGCACGGAATCGTTGTCTTGTCCCGGGCACAGACCCGGCTGCCCCCAGCGCACGCCGAAGCGTGGGTCGGGTGCGCGCGGAGGTTCGGCAGCCCCCGAGTCGGTGCTTCCAACTTCCGGGGACGCACGCGCCACCGCCGCAGGCTTCACCGGTTCGAGAGTGAACAGAGTGCCTGCGTCGAAATCCTCGACGCGAGGCGCCTGCGCACGTGCTTCGGTCGAAGCATCTGCCCGGTCCACCGCAACCGGCGGCGCGAGAAGCGGTGGAAGGGCCGGAAGTCGAAACGGCTGGGCGTTGATTTCCGGGGGCGCTTGCGGCTCTGCTTTTACCGGTGTCGGCCGAGCCTCTTCCGCGCTGAGACTCGGCTCCGACGGGGTCAGCACCAGCGCGACGATCACGCCAAGGACACCCACGAGAGCAAGCGCGCGAAAGCGGGACACGGATGGAGTAAGGCCATACCCTTAAACCTCAGTGGGCGGCACGCTTTCGCGAAGCCCTTCGGGCGGTCTTGTTCCTACTCGACGCGGCGTGAAATAGTGGTTAGCCCGGCTACTGGTTCATCCCTTTCTCCACTCCGTCGATCGCATCTCGGACGGAAGCAGTGAACACTCCCGCCTTGCCCTGCGTGAAGGCCTCTCGCCATTGTTGATGGCCCGACTCGAAGGAAGGCAGCCGAGCATTCCTCGTCAACAAAGTAGTTACGCTTGTCTCCACAGCGCTGAGGGCAAACGGCATGTGCGCAATCGTTTCTGAAACGCCGCCATCGACGTGCGGATTCTTGATCCGAAGACCGGCGAGGCTGATGTGAACGACGATTCCCAGCCTGGAGTTTGATTCAAGCTTCACGACAGTGAGTTTCGACTGCTCTTCGCCTGGTCTCGTTTGGTACTGCCACGAGTCACCGATATGGAACTTCTCGTTCGCAGCGTCGACGAGGTCATGATGCGTCACGCGGTTACACCCTGGAAAAACACAGACGACCGCCAGCAACATTCCGATCGCCAAAGAAGTGGATGAGCTCAGAGTGAACCTCGCTGCTGCGGCTCACCTTTAAGCCCAAGCATGCCTGGCGGCAACTGAGCGTCGGTTTGATGTCGCGGGCATGCCCGACCGACGCGGCCGACCTCCCGGTGGAACTCGGGTCGCCGACGCGTTACTGGTGCCGCCCACTGACGATCGAGCGCACCGGTTGATGGGTGCGACGGAGCAGGTTCACATGTGGAAATTGGCAAGCCTTGAAATGCGTAGCGCGACGATGGACTTCGGGTCTTCCGGGCAGGGACGGACACCGGTGACTCAGTTCGTCGGTTACGCGTTACGCCGCAGAAAGGAGGGACCCAACGAATGGGGTTGGACCTGGTCTATGTGCGGTGCCCGCAGCGTTTTCTTGAACTTGCTCAACATGAGCGGACCGCCGCTGAAAGTCTGGCTTCTGGCATCGCCCCTATCCCCTTGGTACTGGGCGAGACCATCGAGGATGTCGATCTGGGGCGTTCGGAGCGATACCTGTACCGAATCCTGTCTTTCCCGGAGCGAGGTGAATATTGGGATTCGGACTCCAGCGCCGATTGGGTCAGGCACGCCTTATTGGGAGCAGAGGTTCTGCCTTTTGGGTGTGATCCCAACATCTACGGCCCTTCACGATTCTTGGTTGCAGCCGCCGTCTCGACGATTGCTGGCCGGCTGGCCCCAACGAACGATGAATTGTTCCGCGCGCGGTATGACGCGCTCGTTTCGCGCGACGGAATCATTCGCCCTGATCTGGGGCGCGATGATTTTGAGGGATACCTGCTTCCACATTTTCAGCGCCTCCGGACTTTCTACACGAAGGCCGGCGATGCAGATCAGGCGGTGGTAATCACGCCGACATAGTGGCGGTCAGGAGCGCGTGACGGTGATCGGCAAGTGTGCCCGGGTATTTTCTCCGCGCAGCTCGCGCGATGTAAGATGTGCCGATGGTGCTAATCGACCCAGGCGTGC
>JANOHG010000231.1:0-11573 GCA_031406375.1 Archangiaceae bacterium
CGGTTCCGACCTGCCGTTGAGCGGAACGACCGATGGCGTGCGGCTGCAGATCCCCGGCGCCACTCCCTTTGAAATTTCAAGGCTTGCTTGGCCTTCAGCAGTGCAGGCGCAGTCGGTTCAGAGGGAAAGCGAAATTGGAACACCGTGCCCGAGGATCAACACGTTCGGCGCGACGATGGCGTCGGTTGGTACTCCGGGGAAAAGCAACGAGAGCTGCATCGAATACGCGCTCGATTTGGCGCTCAATTCCTACCACGACATTTCGGGCACAGGAATCATCGTCGCCACCGGTGATGAGCAAGTGGGATCGATCGACATTTCGTCCGCCCCCTTCCCCTTCTTCAAGACTGCGCGGACGTCGCTTCACGCGTCGACCAACGGCTTCGTCGTGTTCGACAACCCAACCGTTACTACCGGGCTGACCAACCGCACCCTTCCCACCACCAACGCCTCGACCAAAGGCTCGGTCGCCGTCTTTTGGGATGATCTGGATTCGTCGATTCATCCGCTGAGCAACGTGTACCTGAAGCGAATCGGCGTAGGCGAGGATCCGGCAAATCCCGGGGCGCATTGGATCGTGCAATGGCACCACTACACGCATTGGTTCGAGAACGATGACCTCAACTTCCAGGCGAAGTTCTTCGACACCGGAGTCATCGAATACCACTACGACGAAATGGTCAGCGGAAGCGCAGACACCTTCGCCGACGGAAACAGCGCCACCGTCTGGCTCGAGAGCCCGCTGGCCGAGATTGCCCTGCCCATCAGCGTCGAACGCCCCCTGATTGCTCCCCATGCTGCGTATCGCTTCACCCCGAAGCCTTAAGCCCGTCGACGACGCCCATGAACTTCAAGAACCTCACTCTCGTCGGCCTCTGCCTCGCAATCGTGCTGGCTGGCTGCAACACTGACGTGACGCTGGACCCCCTGCCTTCGCCCGCGACAATCTTCAGCTTCAAAGCCTCAGCTGGGGTGGTGACCAAAGGGGCCAAAATCACCCTCGACTGGAACACTGCCGACGCGCAGACGGTCGAGATCGACCAGGTTGGCGTCGGGCTGGTAAGCGGAATCGACAACAAATCCATCGGTACCGCAGAAGTCACCATCCACGCTGCTTCGCTGTTCGTCCTGTCTGCGATCAACGCGCGAGGAGCAAAAGCGACCGCGCTCGTCACCGTCGGAGTGGAAGGTGGAACCGGGAAGGCTTCATTCGCTGCGGTGCCCGGACTGATTGCCGCCGGAGAATCGGCGACCCTGGTGTGGAACGCCCCTGGTGCGAAGAGCATCCGTGTCACGCCGATGGGCGGAAGCACGCTCGACCTGAAGGGCCAGGGCGATTTGGGGACGATTGAAGTCAAGCCGCTGGTCACCACCGTCTACACCCTCAATGCCGATGGCTCGGAAAAACAGGCCACCGTCAAGGTGTCAGCACGGCTCAGCAGCTTCACCGCCAGCAAGTCCATTGCTTTGCCGGCAGAATTGGTGACCGTCAGTTGGAAGACAGCCGGTGCCACCAAAGTGATTGTGAGCACCCCCGGCCGCGCAGCCGCCGTGACCGAAACGGACCCAATGAGAATGGCCGACGGGATGTTCACGATGGCGCTGCCCGACGCTCCGTTGGGAACTGTGGTGCCGTTCACCATCCGAGTCGAAGGATCGGGCTCGCCACAGGTAAAGACGGTGACGGTGGTGTTGGCGAACGCACCCGTGGTCAAAACCTTCTCGGCGCCCGAATACGCCAGAACCGGCCAGAAGTTCCCGGTCAGCTGGCACACGCTCAACGCCGACACCGTCGAATTGTCGATCGACGGAATCGTCTTTTGGGCTTCGACATCGGCCGCCGAGGCAGCCTCGGGAACGCTGCTGGTGAACTCGCCGTCCGTAACCACGCAGTACGTTCTGGCTGCCAAGAATTCTCTTGGGGGCCCGGCAGTCACCCAGAGCGTCACCCTAAAGCCCATCGACGGTGCGTCGGTCACGCGTTTCGCCGCCATTCCACCGACCGTGCCCGCGGGAGGAACAGCGGTCACCCTGACGTGGAACGTTGCGAACGCGCGCCGGGTGAAGATCGTCGACAGCGACGGCCATACGGTGGCGACTGCCAGGGGCACCACTGCCCAGATGGGCAGCGCGATGGCGTATCCCAATAAAGCGACCACCTACCGGCTTGAGGCCGACAACACGGTCGAGTTGCCAGTCACTGCAACTCAGACGGTCACTGTCACCACGCCCGCCGCTTTTGGCCCACTGGTACCGGCTGCAGCGGTGTTCGCCGCAAACCCCGTCTCGCTCAATTGGACGGTGGGCACCAATGCGGAACTGGTCGGGTTTCCTCACACCGACATCGTGGCGAAGACAGCGTCTACCGGCTTCGTCGACATCTCGACGACAGGAGCTCGGCTCGCGCTCACCTCGGCACAAGGAGATGAAGCGACGATCACCTTCGAACCCACCGACTTCGAGTCGTTCATCTTCGGCAACCGAGTGAGCGGCCCCGTCACCGTGTCGACCAACGGATTCTTCGCCTTCTCGGCCACGGCCAAGACGCGCTCGGGCACCACGGCAATTCCGAACATGACGATTGAACGCAACTTCATCGCCCCGTTCTGGGCAGACCTCGAGGTGGGGCCCGTGGGGAATATCTACTGGGGAGTCCTCAACGAGGCGCCTGAGCGCACGCTGATCGTCCAGTTCGACAAGGTGAAGGTGGTAGGTCAACCCGCCAGCGAGCTGACCTTTCAGGCGAAGGTCCACCAAACGGGTGTCGTCACCTTCGAATACAAGAAAATCTCGAGCGCGGCGCTGCCGACGCACGTGATCGGTGTTCAAGGTGCAGTAGAGGGCGTGACTGCCGGCGGCGCGGGCGACAACGTCGGGCTCACCTTGTTCGGGCCCAAGCCATCACCGCTCGCCACAATGTTCGCCTCGGCAGGCGGCCGGGGTGGCTTCATCAAGCTTTCGGGTGGCTACCTCAAAGCCGTCTTCGCTCCGAGCCCCTTCGTCGGGAAGGGCGCGATCAGCATCACCGAGGTGATGTACCAGCCGAACGCAGCCATCGCAGACACAGGCGAATGGTTTGAGGTCGCCAACAGCCTGCCGATTCCGGTTGACCTCAATGGCTGGACAATCAACTTCGGCACCGCGACACACGACATCACGACTTCGGCGATCGTCCCCGCGAATGGAACGCTGCTGCTCGGGCAATTGGCTTCTTCAGCGCTCAACGATGCCGTCGCGACCGGCTACCAATACGGCACGACGTTTTCGATGCCCCAGCCTGCCGGTTCGGTGGCGCTGCGAGTGACCAACTACACCGCCATCGCGGCCTGGAATTCAGCCAACCTGGATAATGGGGGCGAAGGGGTCAGCATTCGAATCGACCCGAACCTCTACCTGGTGTCCACCGACACCGCGACCACCCCACCTCATTCGAACACCTGCAGCAGCATTGGCACCTTTGGCGCACAGGTTCCGTTGCAGAAGGGTTCTCCTGGGGCCATTCCGACCTGCTTCAGCTACCGGATGCATTCCATCCCCGTCAGCTACCTCGACATTTCGGCCACCGGCACGCTCACCACGATCGGCGACGACGTTGTCGGAACGGTGGATGTCACCACCGCCCCGGTCTTCCACTTTGGGATCCCACAAGACTCGCTGTGGGTCTCGACCAATGGGTGGTTGACTTTCCGACCGACCGCCGATGCCGCCTATGACAACCGCGTGCGCCCCTCTGCGTCGGTGACGAACTCGGGCACGATGGCTGTCTTTTGGGATGACCTCGCGAACAAAGAGCAGAGCAACAGCGGCGTCTTCAGCAAGCGCATCGCGGCGGGAGTGGATCCGAACAACCCGATCGCGCACTGGATAATCCAGTGGAGCCATTACCGATTCTTCGGTGGCGTCGACGACCTCAACTTTCAGGTCAAGCTCTTCGATAACGCAGTGATTGAGTACCACTACGCGAGCATGACCAGCGGTGCGTTGGCGAACTTCGCCAGCGGATTCAGCGCGACGGTGTGGCTCGAAAACGTCGGCGGCACGAAGGCGCTCATCTCGAGCGTCAACCGACCGTTGGTCGAAGCACACACCGCTTGGCGGTTCACTCCAAACTGATGCGGACCACGAAATTCACGTCAATGAAGAATCAACTCCTCTGGGTTTTCTCGTTGCTGCTCTCCCTTTGCGTTGGCTGCAACACGGTCATCAAGCCGCAACCGATTCCCCCTGCCGGCTCAGTGATTTCTTTCACCGCGACTCCTGGTGAGCTGGCTGCGCCCGGGGAAAACGTGACCCTGAGCTGGGCCACCCAGAACGCGACTTCGGTCAGCCTCGAGCACGTCGGCCAGGGTCCGGTCACGATTGATCCGAAGGCGGCCAGCGGCTCGGTCGAAGTAACGTTGACCAAAGACGCGCTTTTCGTGCTCACCGCGCGAGGCGAAGGTGGCACCGATGCGTCGCCCACCGCAGTGAGAGTCACCGGCAGCCCGCTAGAGGTGGTGTTCGACGCGGTTCCCCGGGTGGTGCCTGCGGGTGGGTATTCAACCCTGGTGTGGAGCGCTCCCATTGGAACCACCGTCACCGTGAAAGAGGTCGGCGGCGCGATGCTTGACCTGGGTGGCCAGAAAGACTCGGGCTCGGTTCGGGTCGAGCCGCGGCAGTCAACTTCGTACGAGCTGGATGCGAACGGCCAAAAATTCACCGTCGCCGTCGAGGTCGGAATTGCGATCCACGGGTTCGAGCTTTCAGGGCCAGCGCCGTTGCCAGGTCAAATGGCGACGATTACCTGGGAAACGAGTGGAAGCAGCAAGCTCACCCTGACCCGTGAAGGTGCGGCGGAGGTGTTATTGACCGAAACCAATCAGACGAACATTGCTTCGGGCACGTTCACCGATCTGATTCCAGCAACGACGCTGGTCGACGGCTTGATTCGCTACCAGCTCGAGCTCGAGCAAGGTCCGTTGAAGGTGTCGCGCGGCCTGACCGTGCGCGCCAGCGGCAGTACCAAGATCGACCACTTCATTGTTCCCGACTACGCCAAACCGTTGGGCAGCTTTGCCGCTCAGTGGAAAACAGCTGGGGCCGAACGGCTTGAGCTGTGGGTGAATGATCAGCTCGTCTACGTCGCTCCTGACGCGTTGACGGTTCGCGAGGGCAATCGCTCGATACAGGCGGGCGCCGCGGGCTCGGTGAAGGTCAAGGTTGTGGCAAGCAATTCGCGGGGCGCGACCGCCTTCCGCGAGCGAACGACCCGGGTCGTCGGTGACGTCTCAATTGGCTCGTTCACCGTCGCTTCATCGACGATCGCCACCGGAGGAACCCCGGTGACGTTCAATTGGATGGCGCCCAATGCGCGACGAATGAGGATCGTCGGCAGCGACGGCCACACGATCGCGACGATGCGCGGAACCGCGGCCGAGACCGGCACCGCCACCGCGTTCCCCAACCGAGCCACCCTCTACACTTTGGAAGTCGACAACACGTTGGACGCTGCAATCACGTCCACGCAGGCGGTTGCAGTGACCGCGCCCGCGACGTTCGCGCCGGCGGTACCCAGCTTGGTGGTCGTCGGCAACCCGGTCGAAGTCGGCTGGGCAGTCGGAACCCATGCGCTCGTTTTTGGCGCGCCTCACACCGCGGTGGACACGCGACAAGGCTCGATGGGCTTTGGCGACATTTCGACCACTGGCGCTCAGGTCAAATTCGCTTCCGCGGACGACGCAGTTCAGACGTTCACGCCGCCCGACTTCGAGTCTTTCCTTTACGGCAATCGGGTCAGTGGGCAGGTGACAGTCTCCACCAACGGCTTCTTCGTCTTCGGATCGCTTGCGCTTTCGCGACCCGGCGCAAATCTGATTCCCAACTCCACGGTCGAACGGAACTTCGTCGCGCCCTACTGGGCAGATCTCGAATTGGCAGCGAAAGGCACGGTGTACTGGGAGCTCGTTGGTGAAGCACCCGACCGCGTGCTGGTGGTTCAGTTCGACAAGGTGAAGGTGGTGGGCGACCCCTTGAGCGAGCTCACGTTTCAGGCCAGGGTTCACCAGACGGGGGTCGTTACATTCGAGTACCAGACCCTGAACGCCACCGAGCTTCCAGCGGCGACGATCGGGGTTCAAGGTGATCGGGATGGGCTGTCGACAACGGGTGCGGCGGCCAACGTTGCGCTGACGTTCTTCGGGCCAAAGCCAGCACCGGTCACGCTCAGCACGAATTCCCTCAACCAGATGGCGGGGTTCATCAAGCTCTCAGGCGGGTATCTGAAGGGCGTGTACAGCCCTCCCACGTTCGTTGATGTCAACGACGTGAGGATCTCCGAGGTGCTCTTCGAGCCGAACGCGGCGATCGCAACCACGGGCGAGTGGTTTGAAGTCTCTAACCGTGCCAACGGGCCGGTGGATCTCAACGGGTGGACGATTGCGTTTCCCGGCGGTTCGTCTCACACCATCGCATCGTCGGTAATCGTCGCGGCGAACACATCAATCGTGCTTGGCCAGTCATCCAGCGGTCCAGCGAATGACGACGTCGCGACCGCCTACCAGTATGGAACGACGTTCTCGATGTCCGAACCGAGGGGAGTCTTGGCGCTGCGCATGGGGAATTACCTCACGACGGCGAGCTGGAATTCGACCTTAGCGGGTCACGGAGGCACTGGAGTGAGCGCAGCGTTCGAGCTGCAATCATTTCTGCTCTCGACCGATATCTCGACGACAGCTCCCCACGGAATTCGCTGCAACAGCACCCAGACCTTCGGCAGCCAGACGCCGCTTCAAAAGGGATCTCCGGGAATAGCGCCCCGATGCTTTTCCTACCTGATGCAGTCAATACCTGTGAGCTACCTCGACATCTCAGCCACTGGCGTCATCACCACCACGGGCGACGATGCGATCGGCGCACTCGACCTCACGACGGCGCCGTTCACGTTCTTTGGAATGCCACAGACGACGGTGAGCGTGAGCACCAACGGGTTCCTCCGGTTCAAGCCGACGACGAATGCAGGCCTGACAAATCGCTCCGTGCCGAGCACCACCGCCGCGAACGGCGCGACGGCGGCCGTCTTCTGGGACAACCTCGACAGCTCGGCCATCGCGGGCAGCTCGGTGTACTCGAAGCGAATCGCTGCGAACGCGGATCCGAGCAACCCCAGCGCGCACTGGGTAGTGCAGTGGCACAAGTACGAGCACATCGCTGCAAATGACGCGCTCGACTTTCAGATCAAGCTCTTTGACTCTGGGGTAATCGAGTACCACTACGCTGCGATGGTCAGTGGCAACAGCGTCAACTACGCCAGCGGAAACAGCGCGACAGTGTGGCTAGAGAACCCGGCTGGCACCGCAGCGTTGGTCTCGAGCGTCAATAAGCCTTGGGTGATCCCGATGTCGGCGATCCGGTTCACACCCAACTGATTTGCTGTGGCCGCATCGCGCGGCTCACGCCGAAGCGCGCAGATCTTTGAGCTTCAGCTGCACGCGGCTGCTGCCTCGGTACTCGTCTACGCTGATCTGGAAGGCGAGATCGACTGGGCCTTCAGTCAGCGAGAGCTTGTCGGCCAGTCGAAAGCCGATCACATCGAGGTGCGGCGCCGCCTCGAGTGACAGCTTGAGGTGGCCCGGCTCGCCGGGCTGCTTTGAAGCGAGCACCCGTGGCGACGCGACGAGCCCTCGCGAGGCGAGCACCGGTTCGGAGTTCCCCATTCCGAATGGAGCGAGCTGCCCGAGCGCTTCGACGGCGGCCTCATCAATCTCACCCACGCGAACGAACGCGTCGATCTTGCAGCGACCCACCAGGTCTTCGTCGGTCAGTCGCGCGTTGGCGAGCTTCTCGAAGGCGGCGACGAAAATCGGCAGATGCTCGGGAAGTATCGACAAACCCGCAGCGTGCTTATGGCCACCAAAGCGGGTGAGGTGCACGCTGCATTCCTTCAATGCATCGTAGAGGTGGAAGCCTTCGATGCTGCGTGCGGAACCACGCCCAACCCCGTCGCGGATTCCAATCAACACCGCCGGCCGATGAAAGCGCTCGACGATGCGCGAAGCGACGATGCCGACGACGCCTGGGTGCCAGTCGTCCGAGAAGAGCACCAGGCCCCGAGATCCACGGCTGACGGCTTCTTCGGCGCGTTCGACCGCGCCCTGCACCATCGCCTTTTCTATCAGCTGTCGTTCGGCGTTCGCCGCGTCGAGTGTGCGCGCCAACGGCAGCGCCTCTTCGTAGGTGTGGGCACACAACAGCTTCAGACCGACCGACGCGTCATCGAGTCGCCCCGCGGCGTTGATTCGGGGCCCAAGCCTGAACCCGACGTGCCCTGAAGTGATGGGCTCCGAGCCGAGGTCGGCAACTTCCTTGAGCGCGCGTATTCCGGGGCGATGTCCCGCGGTCAGCTCACGCAAACCGTGGCGCACCAGCAGTCGGTTGACGCCGACCAACGGCACGACGTCAGCGACCGTCGCGAGCGCCACCAGATCCATCAGCGACTTGAGGTTCGGCTCGGCTTTGCCCGCGAAAAAGCCTTGATCCCGCAGATGCTTTCGGAGGCCGATACAGAGGTTGAACGTCACTCCCGCTGCGCAGAGGAACTTGGTCGGGTACTCGCAGCCCGGTTGCAGCGGGTTCAGCACCGCAATCGCTGGAGGCATCGTCTCTGGCACTGCGTGATGATCAACGACCACCACGTCGACGCCTTTTTGCTGCGCGAGGCTGACCTCGGCGTGCGACGTGATGCCACAGTCGAGGGTCACCAACAGGCGAGTGCCGTCAGCGGCGATCTTCTCGATCGCGCCCGAGTTGAGTCCGTAGCCTTCACCCAGCCGATGCGGGATGTAGGTCTCGACGGGGTGACCCAGTTGGCGCAGGAAGATCGACAACAGCGCCGTCGAACTGACTCCGTCGACGTCGTAGTCGCCGTAGAGCGTAGTCTTCTGTCTTTCGAGCACAGCCTGGGCGAGTCGCGCAACCGCTTGAGGCATGCCCTTCATCAGCAACGGGTCTGGAAGATCGCTCAGCGAATCAGACAAGAAGGCTCTCGCCGCGTCTGGCGTCGCATACCCGCGCTGAACGAGCACCCGCGCCGCGAGAGGATGCAGCTTCAGTTCAGCCACCAGCGCAGCGGCCGAAGCCTCAACGTTGCCGGTAGGCACAATCCATTTGAGTCTCGCCAAATTGTTTTTTTCGCGTCGAACGGCCACCCTACCAGTCAAGGGTGACATGTTCGGGGTGATGCGGTCGCCCGGGGTGCAGAACCAGATTGAGGAAAGGCAGCAAAAGTAGGGGGATCGACAGCGAGCCCGAAGGCATGATCTGTCGCGATCATGTCCCGACGCCGAAAGCCAAAAACACCTGTGACCAGCAGTGCCGCACCCAACGACGGCACGCCGTTAGGCCACATGAGTGACGCCGAGTTGCTGCGCGAGGTAGCGCGACGCCGACTGGCGAAAGGGGACTTCGACTTGGCGGCGATCGAAGACCTCGCCGAGAACGCCCAGCGAGACATGGGCGAAGAGACCCTGGCAGCAGCGATTGCCGCGCTGCCGCCTGAGGATAGGAAGCCGAAGCCGTGTCCGAGGTGCGGTTACCTGGTGCCAGTGAAGGCGCGGAATCGGCTGCGGCACATTCTCACCGTGGCCGGCGAACTTCGCTTCACTCGGAACTACCACCACTGCAAGTGCGGCACGGGCTTCTACCCGCGAGATGCAGAGCTTCGATTGCCCGAAGAAGGCGAAGTATCCGACGCGATGGAACGTCGCATTCTCGACTTCCGCGTCAACGACACCTTCGAGTCGGTGGCCGAACGCTGGAGCATCCACTACCCGACGACCATCTCGGCCAACCTGGTTCGTCGAGTGATTGAGCGGGTGGGCGTGCGTTGCGAGGCTGCGAGCGACGAGCGGCTCCAGCAAGCGTGTCGAGGGATGCCCGAGCAACCGGCGTCGATGCTGGTGGTCGCGACCGACGGAAGCATGCTGCTGACGAGAGAAGCCGGCCCATCGTCACAACCCCGTGCCCAACGCGCCCCACCGCATCAAGCGCTCCTACGTCCTCGCTCCAATCAGCATTTTCAACCGCAGCCGCGCCTGGCTGCTTTGCCCTCACCTCAGCTAAAGCGTGCCCGTTGGGGCGACCTGGCCGCCGCGGCCGGGGTCGACGAGTCGTTCGCTGGGGCAGGGAAGGGCTGTGTTGGGCGAGGCCGAGTGCTTCATACGAAGCACCTCTTTTGCCGCGTCGCTTTCGTCGTCCTGATTGACATGAAGAGCGCGCGAGAGCGGTCTAGGGGCAGGAGGTGGCGAAGGCAGCTAACTGCGGACTCGCGGGCAAAAGTCGGTTGGCGGCGCGCAGGTGAGGGCGTGCGAGATCGCACCGTCCGGCGCTGATCCACGCTTCGCTCAGGGTGAGGCGCAACTCCCCATCGAACGGATCGAGCGACGCCGCGAGCTCCAGACGGTCGAACGGCGTCGACTCTGCAGTCGAGAGCAGTCGCGAGCCGAACGAGGCAGCGAAAAGCAGGGCCAACAAGGCCAACGCGACACCCACGCGCGGGGCCCGAACGATGTCCGTCGAGCGGCGGATGCCTACGAAGCAAACCAGCGTGAGGCAGAGCAGGGGCGCGGGCAGCTGCAGCACCGCGTCAAAGGCACCAAGGCCTATCGCGGCGAAGATCGTGCTCGCCACAACCGGCCAGCCAGTGATTTCGGTGCGCTTCTTCCAATCGCTGAGCACCGCCAGGGCGACGACGAGAGCAAGCAGTACCCCGAGCGCGCCGCGCTCAACCGCCAACGCGATCCAATCAGAGTGCGCGAAGTGGTCATTTCCATGCGTGAGGCCGTAGCGAACGAACCAATTGCCCGGCCCCACGCCCAAGAGCGGCTCGGCCAACACGAGGCGGAACGAATCGACCCACTCGGTGAGGCGGCCAGCCCCGCTGCCGCTGCGAAACTCGACGAGACGACTCCACGTATCGGCAAACGGCTGGTGGGTCGTCCACTGGAGCTGAAGAGGGGCGGCGGTCAAAATCGAAATCGCCGCCGCACTGACGATGGGGAGCACGGCCAGCGCCGGCCTTCGCACGAGCAGCGCGAAGCACGCGAATGTCGTCGGCCCCACGAGCCAGGCCGCTCGACAGCGCGTCAGCACTATCACCGCGGCGACCAATGCTGCTGCCACGGTCCAGCCGAGGCGTGCTCGTCGGGACTGAGTGTTGATTGCCTGCGCCCAAATGACGGGGCTGGCGAGCACGAGGAAGTGGGCGAGCGCGTTGCGTTGTCCCATGGTGGCGCTTGGAGCACGCCCGCGCAGCGACGGCGGCCCGACCCCCAGCGATTCCAGAAGCCCAAGCCCCGCCACGGCGACTGCAGCAACCGCCAGCCACGTCAGCCACAGCGGACGATCGTCGCCTCGAGACGCGGTGCCGAGCGCTACGCCGAACATCCCGATCGACAACGCCAGGGGCGTCAGCGCGTACGCAGGGCTCAACGCCAATGCTCCTGAAATCGCCATCGCGGCCAGCCCTGCCGCCATCGCCCACTCGGCCGCACTCCACTGCGTCCGCGCCAGTCGACCGGCGAACATCAGCGATGCGGCCA